>JAWWPV010000548.1:0-5079 GCA_033854775.1 Trebonia sp. | reverse complement strand
GCTTGACGTTCAGCGGCTTGCCCTTGCCCGGCAGGTCATCGAACACGCCGCGCCGCTCGGCGTCGGCGATCTGCTGGTCGATCCACGTGCTGAACTTCATCTGCGGTGGCTTGCGCTCGGTCATCATTTCCAGGGTAACCCGCTGCCCGCGGGCACCCGGGCAGGGCGTCAGGGCACGCGTCAGGGCACGGCGTCAGGGCAGGAGCTTGATCGCGCTCGCCCAGTCAAGACCAAGCGGGCCCTGGAGGGTCATGTGCAGGAGCTGGAAGGCCTCAAGCTCCCTGGCCCTGCGCAGCGGCCCGGTGTCGACCGGGCGCATGCCGCCGTCGCTGACCAGGGCGGCCACCTGCGACTTGGCGCGGGCGTCGTCGCCGGCCAGGAACACGTCGAGCGGCAGCCCGCCGACCCAGCCGGCGACGAGCGCGGACGCGAACGTCGTGTTGAACGCCTTCACGACCAGGGCCGCCGGGTTGGCGGCCGCGATCTCCTCGGCCGCCGACATCCCCGGGCTGGTCAGCAGCGAGTCGAAGGTAGAGAAGTCGACAGGGTTGCACGTGTCGACGACCGTCACGCCCGACAGCGCCGCCCCCTGCTCCCGGGCCACCGCACGCCCCTCCGGGTACGGCAGCGCCAGCACGACCACGTCCGCGCCCGCGATCGCCTCCCCCACGGTAGCCACGCTCAGTGACGAAATCGCGCCTTCCGCCGACCCGTTCCGCGCGCCCCGCGCGGCCAGGCTCCCGGCGAGCGCGTCGGCCTTGCCCGGCTCGCTGTCGACGACCCGCAGCCGGTGGCCGCCCGCCAAAGCCCTTACAGCCACGCCTTCCGCGAGCCTCCCGGCCCCCACGATGGTCACGATCATCTGTCCCCCCAGTAGGGAGCACCTTACCCAGGGGACCCTCAATTCAAGATCGCTTCGGCGGGGATAAAGTCACGGAGCGTAATCGCCCTCCCCCGGTACCGCCGCCAGTCGCCCGAACGGGTGCGTGCTCCGCCCGTCCCGTCCGTGACTCCGGCCCGGCTGCGGATCCGGGGCAAAGCCCCGGTTAGCGGCGACCCGAAGCCCCTAATCCCGCCACCCGGCGGCGGCGCCGGTGACAGCATGGGCGGGTGCGAATCCTAGTTCTGGGCGGCACCCGTTTCGCGGGCCGCGCCATCGTCGAAGCCGCGCTCGGCCGCGGCGACACCGTCACCTTGTTCAACCGGGGCATCACCAACCGCGGGCTGTTCCCCGGGGTGGAGACGGTGATCGGCGACCGGACCGAGGACCTCTTCCCCCTCGGGCGGCGGGAGTTCGACGCGGTCATCGACGTCGCCTGCTACGACCCGGCGGCGGCCCGGGTGTCCGCCGAGGCACTCAAGGACCGGACCGGGCGGTACGTGTTCGTCTCGACCGTGTCGGTGTACGCCTCCCAGGCGACGACCGAGGCGCAGCTGGAGGACGCGCCGCTCGCCGAGCTCAAGCCGGACGTCTCGGACCCGCTGGAGAACTACGGTGCGAACAAGGCGCTGTGCGAGGCGGTCATCCGGGAGGCCTACGGCGAGCGGGCGCTGATCGGCCGCCCGGGCCTGATCAGCGGACCGCATGACCCGACCGACCGGTTCCCCTACTGGCCCAGGCGGATCGCGCGCGGCGGCCGGGCGCTCGCGCCAGGCGACGCCGGCGACCTGACCCAGGTGATCGACGTGCGGGACCTGGCGGCGTTCCTGCTCGACGGCATCCACCGCGGCAGGCGCGGCGTGTACAACCTGACGGGAACCCCGCGCCCGTTCGGGATCCTCCTTGACCTGTGCCGGACGGCGACCTACAGCGACGCCGAGCTGACCTGGGTCCCCGCCGACCGCCTCGTGGCGGCCGGCGTCGACCCGGGGATGGGCATCCCGCTGTGGGTCGGTGAGCCCGGCTACGAGGCGTTCAACGACGTCGACTCCTCGCACGCGGTCGGCGCCGGCCTCAGCTGCCGGTCGCTCACCGAGACGATCCGCGACACCCTCGCCTGGGACCTGGGCCGCGGCGGCCCGGAGAAAGAGGGGCTCGAGCCGGCCGAGGAGGCACGCCTGCTGGCCGAGCTGGCGGGCTAGCCGTGAACGACGAGGTCGGTGCCGTCCAGGACCGGTCATTCGCCGGGGCCAGCGCCGTGACCAACACGGCCTATCCGCCGGAGCGCCGGCTGACCGCGGCGCGGATCGCGACGGCGGCGATCGACCCGCGCCTGACCAGCCCGGTCGGCGCGGCGTCACTCGCCTCCGGCCGCGTGATCCGGGTGTTAACCGCCTGCGGACCGATACGGGGACTGCGGCCGAAAAATGGGTGGCCGTCGGAACTCTCCGTCCCGCACGATAGCCAGTGGCTGGCTGCTCGGGATAAGGGAGAGGGACGGTGGCGGGACCTGACCATGGCGGCGGCGCACCGCACCGGAAGCGGGCGATGCTGCTCGTGCTGCGCTACTACGGCGGGCAGATGGCGCTGCTCCGGCGCTTCGCCCTGCCGGCGATGCTGCTGCCCGCGCTCGGCTCCACCGGCATCTCCTACGTCGCGCCGCTGATCGTCGCCGCGCTGATCGGCCGGTTCACGGCCCATGGCGCCGTCACCACGGGCGAAGCCGTGCCGTACGTCCTTGGCTTCGCGGGCCTGCTGCTGTTTTCCGAGGTGCTGTGGCGGATCGGCCTGCACTGCATGAACCGCCTCGACGGCCACGCCATCGAGAACCTGTACGTGATCGGCATGGACGAGCTGCTCGCGAAGGACTCCGCGTTCTACCACGACAACTTCGCCGGGTCGCTGACCAAGCGGGCGCTGAGCTTCGCCACCCGCTTCGAGGAGTTCGCCGACACGCTCATGTTCAACGTCGTCGGCAACCTCGTGCCGATCGGGTTCGCATGCGTGATCCTGTGGCGCTACAGCCCCTGGCTCGTCGCCACGCTGCTCGGACTGCTCGCGGTCACCGCCATCGGCGTCGTGCCGCTGATCCGCCGCCGCCAGCGGCTCGTCGACCAGCGCGAGGAGGCGATCGCCCGCGTCGCCGGGCACGTTGCCGACAGCCTCGCGAACATGGACACGGTCCACGCGTTCGCCGCGCAACGGCGGGAGGCCGCCGAGCACGCCGCGCGCGTCGCGGAGCAGCGGCGCAAGTCGATCCTCTCCTGGGACTACAGCAACCTGCGTATCGACACGGTCGTGGGGCCGATGTCGGTGGCGGCCCAGGCGCTCGGGCTGCTGCTCGCGATCGCGCTCGGCACCGGGTCGCACGGCATCGAGGCGGTCTTCGTGTCGTTCACCTACTTCTCCAACGCGATGTCGATCATGTTCCAGTTCAACCAGATCTACCGGAGCCTGGAAAGCTCGCTTACCGAGGCCGCGCAGTTCACCGAACTGCTGCTGACACCGGCCACCGTGACGGACCCCGACGAGCCCGAGCCGCTACAGCACGGGCCGTCCGGCGTCCGGTTCGAAGGCGTGGGCTTCACGCACGCCGGCGGGCGGCCGCTGTTCACCGGTCTTGACCTGGACGTGCCGGGCGGGACCAGGATCGGCGTGGTCGGCCGGTCGGGCGGCGGCAAGACCACGCTGAGCCGGCTGCTGCTGCGGATGATGGACGTGCAGGAAGGCCGGATCCTCATCGGCGGGCAGGACATCAGCAGGCTGCGGCAGCAGGACCTGCGCGGCCTGATCGCTTACGTGCCGCAGGACCCGGCGATGTTCCACCGGACGCTGCGCGAGAACATCGCGTTCGCCCGCCCGGGGGCGACCGACGCCGAGATTCGTCAGGCGGCGGAGGCAGCGCACGTGACCGAGTTCGTCGATGCCCTGCCCGACGGGTTCGACACGCTGGTCGGCGAGCGCGGCGTGAAGCTGTCCGGCGGGCAGCGGCAGCGGGTCGCCCTCGCCAGGGCGATCCTGCGCGACGCGCCGGTCCTGCTGCTCGACGAGGCGACCAGCGCGCTGGACTCCGAGAGCGAGGGCCTGGTCCAGCAGGCGCTGTGGCGGCTGATGGAGGGCCGGACCGCGTTCGTGGTCGCGCACCGCCTCAGCACCGTCGCCCGGATGGACAAGCTCATCGTGCTCGACCGCGGCCGGATCATCGAGCAGGGCACCCACGAGAAGCTCATCGACCTCGGCGGCACCTACGCCCGCCTCTGGCAGCACCAGTCCGGCGGCTTCCTGAACGAAGAGGCGATCCCCACGATGCTCGCTACGACCATAGGCGGGGACAGCCAGAGGCCTCGCTGACCGCGCGGGGCAAGCCGGGCGGCGGCTGTCAGTTCTCATTACATTCTGTCGGCGGGTGCGTTCCTGACCTGCGCTCCGACACGTGTGCGGCTAGGGCGGCGCCGAGACGGGCTTCTCACTTTATGTGTCGGTTTCGGCCCAGGACTCCTAAAGTTACGGCGAGCCGCAGAGTAGCCGTCGGCTAGCGCGTTGACCTGCCCAGTTCAGGGTTCTCAGGGTCTTTCGGCGGAGGATGCCTCCAGGGAGGCCCGTTCTACTGGCAGGATTGCGGATTCCAGCGATGCGTATTCCTGGACAGAGGTCACTCTGTGTCGCGGCAACAGACTCTGTTGTGTCGGTGTCCGCCGATCCGGCTCCGGCTCCGGCTCCGGCTTGGAGGGGACGGATCGCGGCTCCACAATGAAGATGTGATTCCTGCTGAACTCACTGAGGCTGAACAACTGCTGTGGAAGGCGTTCCCACGTGGCGCGTGGGTGGATCTCGGTGGTTCGGGCACTGGGACGCTTCCCGTCATTAGGGCAGAGGTCATCTCAAGCTTGCTCCTTGGGGCAGCCACCGCCGAGCCCGGGATGGCGGCCGGAATACGGCTGCGCGGGGCAACAGTTGCGGGTCCGCTTGAGCTGCTGGGCGGGACCGTCGCGTGGCCCCTGGTATGCGAAGGCTGCCTGTTCGATTCTGAAGTCGCCCTCGTGGACAGCTCGGTACGGACAGTTCGCATCCTGGACAGCGAGCTTCCCGCCTTCGACGGCACGCGGCTTCGGCTGGACGGCATCCTCGACCTGACTGGCTCGAGGATCGAGGGGTGCGTCCGGCTGGAGCATGCCAAGGTGAGCGGGCTGCTGAGGATG
>JAWWPV010000547.1:0-9244 GCA_033854775.1 Trebonia sp. | reverse complement strand
CGACCTCGCCCGGCGCCTGCTCGGCTACTCCCCCACGGTACGAATCGAGGACGGCATCCCGCTGCTGTGGCAGTGGTTCAAGACCGAGGTCTTCCGCGACTAACGGCATTCCCCAGCTAATCCGCCCAGGCCGGGCCGTGGCCGGCAGCACCGGGATAGTCTCTTGCCGCTTCTGATGTGCTTTGCCATATTTCACGGGTAGATGGGCGGCCATGCGACGGTTCCTGGTTCCGGTGGTGGTTGGCGTTGCGGTGGCCCTGACGGGCTGTCACGGACTGTCCGCGCAGCTCGCGGCGGGTCCAGCGAGTGGCTCGGATCCGCGCGGCGGGTCCTCGGGGATCGCGGCGGCCGGCCCCGTCTCGGCGGGTTCCGGGGCGCTGCGCGTCCTGGCCGAGCCGCAGGCCGGTGTCGGCGCGATCTACGGGCTCATCAACGGCGCCAGGTCCTCCGTCGACCTGACGATGTACGAACTGACCGACCAGACCGCGGAAAACGACCTGGCCGCGGCAGCCAAGCGCAGGGTCGACGTGCGGGTGATCCTGGACGCGCACCTGGAGAAGTCGCGGGACACCGCCGGCTATGACTTCCTGCGCGCGCACCGCGTGCACGTGACCTGGGCGCCGTCCGGCACGACCTACCACCAGAAGACGCTCACCGTCGACGGCAAGACGTCCGTGATCATGACGCTCAACCTGGTGTCCGCCGACTACGCGGGCACCAGGGACTTCGCGGTCATCGACACCAGCCGGGCCGACGTCGCCGCGATCGTCGCGACGTTCAACGCCGACTTCGCGCACAAGAAGGTCACCCCGCCCGACGGGGCCGACCTGGTGTGGTCGCCGACCAACTCGCAGGCCGCCGTCCTCGCCGTGATCAACTCTGCGAGGCACACGCTCGCCGTGGAGAACGAGGAGATGGGCGACCCCGTCATCACCAAGGCCCTCGAAGCAGCGGCGAAGCGCGGCGTCGACGTGAAGATCATCATGACCGCCGACAGCGAGTGGGACAGCGCGTTCAGCGCGCTGGCCAGGGCCGGCGCCCATGTCCGCACATATAAGAACAGCACCAGGGTGCTCTACATTCACGCCAAGGCGGTGGTGGCCGACGCCGGGGCCGCCGGGCGGCAAATGTTCGTCGGTTCGGAGAACTTCTCCGCCGCGAGCCTGCGCCGCAACCGTGAGCTGGGCATACGCACGACGAGCAAGTCGCTGATCGCGGCCGTCGCCGCCGTGCTCGCCGCCGATTACGCGGGGGCGGCAACTTACTGATACCGCGTCGACAAGCCATTAAGTATGGTGTTGGCATGAGGGCGATTCGGGCGCTTTCCGCCATCGCCGCCGGGGCGGCGGTCGCGGTGACCATGGCGGCCTGCACCGGGCCGGGGACCACGACGGTGAAGGCCGCGGCGAACGGCAGCGGGACCGCCGCATCGTCAGGCGCGGCATCCGGCACGGTGGCGTCCCCGTCGGCGAAGCCATCGCCTGCCGGGCCCGTCGTGACGATCACGCCGGGCAACGGCGCGACCGGGGCCGACCCGTCGAAGGGGATCACGGTCACGGCGGCCCGCGGGACGCTGAAAAACGTCGCCGCGACCGCGGGCGGGGCCCCGGTCACGGGCACGTACTCGGCGAACCACGCCTCCTGGCACAGCACGTGGGCGCTGAACGTGTCGCAGTCCTACACGGTGACGGCGACCGCAGTGTCGGACAGCGGGGGGCCGAGCCGCGGGGCGACGACCACGAAGACAGCCGCGTTCCGCACGCTCACCCCGGCGTCGACGTTCTACACCCAGGTCTTCGAGGGGTACAAGCAGTCCTACGGGGTGGGGATGCCGATCATCCTGACCTTCAGCGCGCCCGTGCAGAACAAGGCGGCGGTCGAGCGGTCGATCGAGTTGCAGACCTCCAAGCCCGTGATCGGCTCGTGGTACTGGGACGGGAACCAGACGCTCGACTTCCGGCCGCGTGACTACTGGCCGATACACACCACGGTGTCGTTCACCGGTCACTTCGACGGGGTTGAGTCCGCGCCCGGCGTGTACGGGTTCCACACGCTGACCCAGACGTTCGCCATCGGCGACTCGGTGGTCGCGGTCGCGTCCACGCAGGCGCACAGGACGCATATCTACGTCAACGGCAAGCTGAAGTACAACTGGAACATCAGCTCGGGCAAGCCGGGCGACGACACCCCGGACGGCTCCTACCTGACGATCGAGAAGGAAAACCCGGTCCGGATGACCGGCCCCGGGTACGACCTGCTTGTGCCCTGGTCGGTGCGGTTCACGTTCAGCGGCGACTACTACCACGACGCGTACTGGTCGGTCGGCCAGCAGGGCTTCGAGAACGTCAGCCACGGGTGCGTGAACCTCTCCCCCGCCAACGCCGAGGTCTATTACCAGCTCGCCGTGCCCGGCGACCCGATCACCATCCAGAACAGCCCGCGGTCCGGCGCGTGGGACAACGGGTGGACCGAGTGGTTCCTGAGCTGGCCGCAGTACCTGAAGGGGTCCGCGACCGGTGAGGCGGTGGTGGCGAACGCGAGCGGGAGTGAGTTCGTGAGCCCGTCAACCCTGCCCGCGGACACGGCGAAGGCCCCCCTCCAGACCGCCCCGCTCGGCAACGCGACCGCCTGAGAGCATGATCATGAAGGATTAGCAGCTTATTGGCGGTAAATCCTTCACGGAAGGAAGATCCTCCGTGATCATGTCGCCGCCGTACGGGCGCGGACGGCGGACAGGAAAGCCGCATATGACCACGAGAGGTTCGAGACGGACTTCTCGAAGCCGGTGACCGCGTCGAACTGCTCCGACAGCTCGAAGTGGTCGCTGTGGTAGACGATCGCCCGCAGCATCGCGTCGCCCGCCGAGCGGAGCGCGACGGCCGCGTCCAGCGGGGGCGTCGCTGACGTCACCCCGACCTGGGAGAGGAAGGTGGCGCTGAGCGGGTCAGCCGCTACCGTTCGGGATGACGTGATTTTTGTGGCGAGGCGGTAGTAGAGCTGGGCGAAGTTCGCCGTGGTGAGTGCCCACGGGTGGTCGCCGACCTGGGCGTCGGTGTCGCCGTCGTAGACGTCGCCGGGGTAGCGGCCGAGGAGCGGGCCGAGGCCGGCCGCCGAGTCGGTGCCGTTGACCGGGTAGAAGTACTTCGAGGCCGGGTCCGCCCACTGGGCGCGCAACTGGGCGGCGGTGGCGAGCAGCTTCGGGTCGGTCACCGACTCGGCGCCGTAGATGGCGGCCTGGACGATGTCGATGTTGGGGTCGTAGGGCGCGCGGTAAGCCGTCGGGACCGGGAGGACCGACTGGTAGACCTCGCCGTTCCAGTGGCCTTCGAGGGCGCTGATCAGCCAGGTGAGCGCTGATGGCAGCCACGGGGGGACGGTGATGCCGATGGTGTTCGCGGCGATCGCCTGAAAGCAGCGCAGCTGGGCGGAGCGGGCGAAGAACGAGTAGCCGTACTCCTCTTCCCACAGGTTGTAGGTCTGGCCCTGGTAGGCGCCTGCGAGAAACGCGAGGTTCGCGTCGATCAGCTGCGCCGCGATCGCCTGGGTGGGCGCGTCCAGCTGGCGGTACACGGCGACAAGCGCGATGACCTGGAGCGCAGGGCCGTCGGCCTGGTCGGTCCACGGGCGCTGCGTTCCGTCGATGTAGAAGGAGGCCCGGTCGAAGTCGCCCGCCGACCGCTGGCACGCCTGGGAGAAGCGCACGTAGTCGATCAGCGGCTGGTTGTCGGGGAGCGTGCCTTCCGCGTAGGCCCAGGCAAGCTCGACCGCGACGACCGCCGCGTCGCGGGTCCAGTGGTAGACGTAATCCTGGGTGACGTGGCTCGCGGAGTTCTCCCACGACGGTGAGGCGAGCACCGCCCCTGGCGACGAGACCACGCCCGCGTTGACCGGGTCGTCGAAGACCAGGCCGTCGGAGGCGACGTTCCGGTACATCAGCCAGAACATGTACTTCGCGACCGCGGCCAGGTCCAGCCGCGTCACCGCGGGCCGCGCCGATCCGTAGCTGAGTGTGCCCACCAGGAACCCCCGTCCGCGCGTCCGTCCGGCACCAGGCTAACGGGCCAGGGCCGGACGCGGGCAGGGGGCTCCCTGGTTGTCAGCGAAGGTTCAGCGCGCGCTCACGGGGCGGACTCGAAGCGGCGGATCACGCCGAGGCAGGCGTGACCGAGCCGGCCCCGACCCGCTGGCCGGACGCGTTGTACGCGGTCCAGGCGGTCGGCGAGACTCCCTGGCCGGTCGGGAACGCGAACAGGTCCTCGTTCCCGACGATGACCGGCGCCGCCGTGACTGTCTTGCCGTTCGACAGGCTGACCCGCACCGAGGCCACCCCGGGCGCGGCTGAACCGAACCCCCGCTCCACGGGGCTGACGGTCCCCCAGCCAAGGATCGCCGTCTGCCCGAGGTCCGCCGGCACGCACTGGCTGCCGATCGGGTCCGTGACGAAGCAGGTGCCCCAAGGTCCGGCGTACGCGGTGACCTTCCAGGCGTGACCGCCCGTGGTGCCATGACCGATGACCTTGGTGTCCGGCGGCGGCGTGGCCGTGTTGGCCGGCTGCCACCGGCCGAACACGGGCGGCTGCCCGGGCTGCTCGAAGGGCACCGCGACCCCGATCTGCCCGCTGTCGTTGTACGGGCCGCCGAGGTGGGCGACGACGTATTGGATCGTCATGGACAGCGGGGCCATCCACGCGATGTAGCGGTGGCCGCCGACGGTGACCGGGATCAGCTTGAGCTGCTGACCGTCGGTGAAGTCGATGAGGAAGTAAGCCACGTCCTGCGTGGTCTCGCCGACGGTGGTCTCCGTCGTGCCGTCCTTGCTCAGCTCGGTGAACGCCGCGGGCTTGCCGGTGCCGAGGCCGCTGCCAAGAGCGCTCGGGATGTCGTTGCACGACCCCTGGATGGCGCTACTTCCCACGGAGATGGCGATGGTGTAGCAGGAGTCGGTGGGCACCGGGCTCTTCGGTCCCGGCGGGACGACGGACATCTGCCACTTCATGTCGCCGATCGCGCCCACCGCGATCTGGCCGCTCTTGCTCGTCAGGCCGCCTGGCGCTTGCGTTGTCTCGCCCGGTGAGCCTTCCGTGACGATTTGGTCGCCGCCATACGGCGCATGGTGCGGCGCTTGTGTCTTGGTGCCGGTCAGTGGCGCCGGCGGCGCGGCGCTGTTTCTGGCAAGCGCTGGGTACCCCGCGGCCACCGCGGCGACGGCGAGCACTCCGGCCAGCAGCGCGAAGCGGCGGCGGGTGCGTATCCGGTGGCCGGCGTGCTTGGCCCGCTCGACCGGCGCCTCGCTGAACGTCACGGTGCGCAGCGCCCGGTCCAGGTCTTCTTTGAGTTCACTCATCGCAGGCCCCCTTCCACGATGTCCGCGCCCTGCGCCCCGTCGGGCGCGGCGGCGTTCTTGCGCAGGGTGGCGAGCGCGCGCGACGCCTGGCTCTTGACCGTGCCGACCGAGCAGTTGAGCGCCGCCGCGGTCTCCGCCTCCGACAGGTCCAGCCAGTAGCGGAGCACGACCACGGCGCGCTGGCGCGGGCCGAGGGAGCGCAGCGCGTCGAGCAGTGCCTGCCGCTCCTCTGGCCCCTGCTGCTGCCCGCCCATGGGCTCCGTCGCCAGGTCGCCGCGCAGTTCCTCGGCCACTCGGTGCTTGCGGAAGCGGCTGCGGTGCTGGTTGATCACGATCCGCCGCACGTAGGCGTCCGGGTCCCCGGCCCGCCGCACCCGGCCCCACGACGCGTACGCGCGGGCGAACGCGGCCTGAGCGAGGTCCTCGGCGTGCCCGGCGTCGCCGGTCAGCGCGTACGCGAGCCGGACCATCGCGGGCCAGCGGCCGCGCATGAAGGCGTCGAATTCCTCGTCAGATCCGGTGCTCACCGCCACCTCCTTCGCCAGTGCAGACGCCCGGAAGGCGCCGCCAGGTTGCATGGCTTGGAGAAATTATCCCGAACGGAAGCGTGCTCCGCCTGTCCAGGTAAAAGTGACTGACGACGCGGATCTTCCGCGTGGCACCCGCAAATGACGGCGCCCGACGCCGGGCCCGGCGTGACATGATCCGGATATGGATCTTCAGCTGACCGGGAAACGGGCCGTTGTCACCGGCGGGAACCGGGGAATCGGGCTGGCGGTGGCGCGGGCTCTGGCCGCGGAAGGATGCGATGTCGCGCTGGTGGCGCGGGACAAGGCGGCGCTCGACGCCGCGCGCGCGACGCTCGCCGCGGCCTGGGGCCACACGGTGCTCGCGCTCCCCTGCGACACCGGGGACGACGAGTCGGTCGCCGCGATGGCCGCGGCGGTCACCGAGGGCCTCGGCGGGGCGGACATCCTGGTGAACGCCGCGGCCCGGGCGAACTCCGGTGCGGTCGTCGGCATTGACGGCTTCGACGCCGCGGAGTTCAGCGAGCAGGTCAACGTGAAGGTGCTCGGCTACCTGCGGTGCGTCCGGGCCTTCGTGCCGCACATGCGGGCCGCGGGCTGGGGCCGGATCATCAACGTCAGCGGGCTCGCCGCGCGGTCGTCCGGTGCCATCACCGGCACGGTGCGGAACGTGGCGGTCGCCGCGATGACCAAGAACCTGGCCGACGAACTCGGCAAGGACGGGATCAACGTGACCGTCGTCCACCCGGGTGTCACGGTGACAGAGAAGACGCAGACGAACTTCGTCGAGCGGGCCGGGCGCGCCGGGGTCACCCCGGCGGAGATCGAGCGGCGCCTCGGTGCCGGGGTTTCCATCGGGCGGCTCGTCACGGCCGCGGAGGTCGCGAACGTCGTCACGTTCCTCGCCTCGCCGAGGAGCGTGGCGGTCAACGGCGACGCGATCGCGGTGGGCGGCGGCGCGCTCGGCCCGGTCTACTACTAGCGCGTCACGCGAGCAGCGGCTGAACCTGCTCGGCCGCGAACCTGACGAAGGCCACCGGGTCCGGGTTATCGGGGCCCGGGTGGAGCACGACCTTGTCCACCCCGGCCGCCGCCCAGGAACGGACGGCCTCCGCGACCGCGTGGGCGTCACCCGCGACGGCGGCGGTGTCCGCCCGCCGCATCGCCGCAAGCCGCCGCGCCGCGTCCGGGCCGGTCACCGTCAGCAGGTAGAGGACGATCGGCTGCGGGCCGGCCCGGCCGGCGGCGGCACGAGCCTCGTCGATGACCCGGCGGGCGTCGCGCAACCGGTCCACCGTGCCCGTTGAGTCCAGGATGGTGCCGTCGGCGAACCGGCCGCTCAGCTCGAGGGTGCGCGGGCCGGCTGCCGCGGAGAGCACCGCCGGGGGCGTCAGCGGCGGCCAGTCGAGAGCCACGTCATCCAGTTTCACGTAGCGGCCGCCGACCGTCAGCCGCTCGCCGCGCAGCAGCCCGCGCAGCGCCTGGAGGTACTCGCCGAGCAAGGTCACCGGGGACTCTGCGCGGGCGCCGACCTGGCCCATCCAGCGCTGCACGCCGTGGCCGACGCCGACCGTGACCCGGCCGGGGAACAGGCGGTGCAGCGCGGCGGTCTCCATCGCGGTCAGCGCCACGTTCCGCAGCGGGACCGGGAGCACCCCGATCGCGACCGGCAGCCGGTCGGTCCAGGCGAGCAGCGCCGACGCGAGGCTCATCGCGCCGCCCCAGAAGCAGTCCTCCCAGAGCCATAGTTCCGCCAGCCCCGACTCCTCGGCCGCGCGTGCCACCGTACGCAGTTGCTCGGGGGGAACCTGGGGCCAGCAGGTGGCCGCGAGAATCGTCATGCCCCCATCCTGCCGGAACTATCCGGCCGCCAGCGTGCCTCGGCGCCTCGCGGTCGTCTGACATTCCAGATTCCATCGAGCAGCCGCGGTAATCACCCCGTAATCCCGTCCGGCTGGACATTACGGTCGCCAGGGGGCGGGTGACGCGGGGCCAGGGGAACGGCTTATGGTGGCGCGGTGGACGAGTCGTTCTGTGCACGGCTGTGGGAGAGCATCAGCGATATCTACGGTGCGATCCTCGCGCATCCCTTCCTTACCGGGCTGACCGACGGGACGCTTCCCGAGGAGTCATTCGCGTTCTACGTCATCCAGGACGCCCTTTACCTGCGTGAGTACGCGCGGGCGCTGGCGGCTGTCGCGAGCCGGGCGCCCACGGCGGGTGCCTTGCGGATGTTCGCCGGCCACGCGGCGGAGGCGATCGCGGCTGAACTGGAGCTACACGGCGTTCTTCTCGACCAGCTGGGAATTCCCCGAGTAATGCTGGAGACTGCCGAGCCCGCCCCGACGAACCTCGCGTATACCAGTTACCTGCTCGCCAGCGTCCGTGGCGGCAGCTATGCCGAAGGAGTCGGCGCCGTCCTGCCTTGCTACTGGATTTACGCGGCCGTGGGCAAGGAGCTCATCGGCCGCGGCTCCCCGGATCCGCGTTACCAGCGCTGGATTGCCACCTACGGCGGCGACGAGTACGGCGATGTCGTGGCCGATGTGATCACCGAGCTCAACCGGGTTTCACACGGCCTTTCCGATGATGAGCGCGCCCGAGTGCGCAGTCACTTCCGGAGGACGAGCAGGTACGAGTGGATGTTCTGGGAGATGGGGTGGGTCAAGGAATCCTGGCCCGTCTGATCGGTCTAAACCAGTGCGCACGCGTTTGCAGTAAGCACGACACGCGTGATTTCAGTGATTCCGGGGAGCACTTGCCCCGCGACATGAGTTATGCTTACTTCAAGCTAAGCGTTACAAAGCCGGGTTGCCGATCGCGGGGAACCGGCATTTACCCAGGCTTGTGCGGGACGGGGTGGGTCCTGGCGCCTAACGCTCCACAGCCATCGCTATGATGGTTGTCGATACCAGGAAAGGCGGATTCCAAGTGGCCCAAAAGATCACAACACTCTTCATAGACGACATTGACGGCGGGAAGGCTGAGGGCACCGTGCGGTTCGCCCTGGACGGGACTGAATACGAGATCGACCTGAACTCGAAGCACTCTGACGAGCTCCGGTCGGCTCTCGGTAAGTACGTCACGCACGCCCGCAAGGTCGGTGGCGCCGCTCGTCGCGCCGGTCGTGGCGCAGGTCGCGCGGGTCGCGGCGCCGGTTCGGCGCAGAACACGACCGAAATCAGGAACTGGGCACGCGAGAACGGGATCGACATTAAGGACCGCGGTCGCGTCCCTGCCGATGTCGTTGCCAAGTACCAGGCGGCCACCGGCAAGTAGCCCACCTACGTAGAAGTACCTATTTTCTACGTGGCTGAGTACCGAGCTTTGCTCGTCATAACGAGAAGCGCCCCCGGCGATGACGCCGGGGGCG
>JAWWPV010000546.1:0-4455 GCA_033854775.1 Trebonia sp. | reverse complement strand
GCTGGCGCCCACGTAGGACAAGACGGAGGCCAGGGTGGCCGTGGCGCCGCCGCCTCGGCCGGGGTTGGCCACGTTGATCCAGGCCACCGGCTTCTCAATCATTTCGCCGCCGCCTACCGTCCAGTCGAGCAGGTTCTTGAGGCTGCCCGGCAGGGTGCCCGCGTATTCCGGCGTGCAGAACAATACTGCCGCCGCGGCGGCGATCTCCCGGCGGAGCGCGGCCGCGGCGGGCGGGAGCAGGTCGCCGTCGTGGTCTGGATTGAACGCGGGCAGGCCGGCCAGGCCGCCGTACAAGACCGGGGTCACCCCCGCCGGGGCGAGTTCCGCCGCGGCGGCGAGGGCGGCCGTGTTGGCCGACCCGTTCCGCGTGCTTCCAGAGATCAGCAGCACCCGCACTCCGTCGCTCAACGCCACTCCCCGCCTGAGTCGTCTCACTCGCGCATCGCTCGATGCGCCGACGACCGAACGCTACCCCGCCGGGGAGTGTCATGGCGTGCGGGGCCGGGCGGAGAGCCGAATTCGTTCGGAAGACTCCTGAAGTGGAATTTGGGTTCTGGAGTCAGCCGGGTTAAGAGCGCGCCGGCTTGTACCCGGCTTATCCCGCCGCCCTGCGGAGGGCGTCCAGGCTGCGGGCCACGTCCTCGTCCGTGGTGGACCAGTTGCTAACCGAGATGCGCAGTACCGCCTTGTCGTGCCAGCGGGAGCCGGTCATCCAGGCGGTGCCGTCCGCCATGAGGCGCCTGCTGACTTCCACCGTTCGCTCGTCTGAGCCGAAGCTCGCGGACACCTGGGAGAAGACCACGTCATTCTCGACCCGCGCGCCGTCGATGCCTTCGATGCCTTCGGCGAACGCCTTCGCGTGGCGGCAGAAGCCGTCGACCAGGTCCGCCACTCCCTGACGGCCAAGCGCGCGCAGGACCGCCCAGACCGGGATCGCGCGGGCGCGTCTAGAACTCTCAGGGACGGTGTCGCACGGGTCGCCCGCCGCATCCGTGATGAAGTAATCCATGGCGCCCATCGTCATCGCCGTGCGCAGCGCATTGCGGTCGGCCACGATCGCGATGCCGCAGTCGTAGGGGACGTTGAGGGTCTTGTGCGCGTCGGTGGTCCACGAGTCGGCCTGGTCGTAGCCGTCCGTGAGGTGCCTGGTCGTCGGGGAAGCAGCGGCGAACAGGCCGAACGCGCCGTCGATGTGCACCCAGGCGCCGTGGTCACGAGCGACCGCGATCGCGTCCGCGAACGGGTCGAACGCCCCCGAGTGGAGGTTGCCCGCCTGCAGAACGACGATGACCGGAGCCCCTTGCGGGATCTGGCGGAGCGCGTCCACCAGGGCGCCGGGGTCGACGCGGCCCTGGTGGTCGTCCCTTACCGGCACCGGCGCGCCCAGGCCGAGGTAGCGCAGTGCGAGGTCGACCGTGTCGTGGCGCTGCGCGCCAACCAGCACGTGGACGCGCGGCGATCCGGACAGGCCGTTTACGGCGACGTCCCAGCCGTGCTTCGCGAGCACCGCGTCGCGGGCGGCGGCCAGGCAGGTGAAGATCGACATCGTCGCGCCGGTGACGAAGCCGACGCCGCTGGTTTCCGGCAGGCCGAGTAGGTCGAGCAGCCACCTGCTCGTCACGTCCTCCACGGCCGCGTGCGCCGGGCTCACCGCGCGCAGGACCGCGTTCTGGTCCCAGGCGCTGACCAGCCAGTCCGCGGCCAGGGCAGCCGGGTGCGTGCCGCCGATCACCATCCCGTAGAACCGCCCGGAGGGCATCGCGGTCAGGCCGGGGTCGCAGGCGCTCGCGAGCAGGTCGATCACCTCGTTCGCTTGTGCCGGGCCCGCCGGGAGCTCGGTGCCGAGCGCCTTGACGACCTCCGCGACGGAGGCCCGCGCCGGAACGGGACGGGTGGCCAGGCTGTCCAGCCAGCGGTTCGCGTGCCGCGCCGCGTGGTCAAGCGCGCTGTATCGGTCGGTCATGTCGCTAGTATCCGCCGCCCGTATGCGGTTCGGTTACCGTGGCCCCACGATGGCTCGTCCACGATCAAACCCTGAGGATCGGCAGAACGATTGCGGCTGACTCTGGCCGGCCCCACTGCGGGCGACGCGCCGCCCCGAGTTGCGCGCGGCCCCTGAGTCACGGCGAGGGTTGCTGGTGAGAGGTTAGCCATTCCTTCGCGCGGCGGGTTGAGGCTCTTGAGAGCCAGGCGTCTTGGATTATTTCCCTTAGTTCTGCATGGGCGATGGCTGCGAGATCTCTCGCGCGGATCAGGACCGACATATGGCCGTTGAAGTGGGGCGTGGTGAAGAACGGGGTGTCTGGGTCGTCTGTTAGGGATTGCTTGGCGGCTTCTGATTCGACCCAGAAGACGATTACGTCGTCGTAGCGTTCGCCTGTTACCGGGTCCGCGGCGTCCGGGCGGGGGTTGCGGAAGAAGATGAAGGACTTGCTGCCGACCTGGTAGATCGGCTTGCCCTGGGAACCGTCCAGTCGGGTGACGTGGGGCATCGACTGCGCGAGTTCGTGGACGTCCGCGACGGTGGCTGGCCGGTCCTTCATGGGGCTGAGGATAGGACGGTCATGGTTAGCCGGTCGAGGTGCCGGGTGTTTTTGCCGGGCGGGCACGCAGGTGGGCGCGCTGGCCCTCACGGCCGAAGAGGCTGAGGAACTCGACGGGCTCTCTTTCGCTGGCGGGCCCGAACCAGTGCGGGACCCGGGTGTCGAACTCGGCCGCTTCGCCCGGGCTGAGGGTCAGGTCCTGGTCACCAAGGCGCAGGCGGAGGCGGCCGTTGAGCACGTAAATCCACTCGTAGCCCTCGTGGGTCTGGAGGTCTTCTTGCAGGTGCCCGCGGCGGCCGCCGACGGGGATCACCAGCTTGTAGGCCTGGACGCCGCCCGCGCGCTGGGTCAGCGGGATCATGGTCATGCCGTGCTGCTTGACCGGGCGCAGGTGGACGCGCGGGTCGCCGGTGGGCGGGGCGTCGACGAGCTCGTCAAGCGTGACGCCGTACGCCCTGGCCAGCGGGAGCAGCAGCTCCAGGGTGGGCTTGCGGTCGCCCGACTCGAGCCGGGACAGGGTGCTCACCGAGACGCCGGTCCGCCCGGACAGGTCGGCGAGGGTGATCTCGCGCTGACGGCGCAGCGTGCGCAGCCTCGGCCCGACGGCGGACAGCGCCTGATCCAAGTCATCGGCCATGCCCTTAGTTTGCCACATCGGCAAAGACTTTTGCCATTGGGCGTGGTGCGCTCCTAGCTTCTGTACCGAGCGAAGATCCAGCAGAAGAGGAGGTCGGCGATGAGCGATCAGGTCAGGGACGCCTACGACGTAGTGGTGATCGGGGGCGGGGCCGCCGGGCTGAACGGCGCGCTGCAACTGGCGCGGTCGCGTCGGTCGGTGCTCGTCGTTGACGCCGGGCAGCAGCGCAACCGGCCGGCTGCGGCGCTGCACGGCCTGCTCGGGCACGACGGGCTTCCGCCCGCCCGGCTGCTTGAGCGCGGGCGGGCCGAGGTGCGCGGGTACGGCGGTGAGGTGACGACAGGCGAGGTCACGGCCGTCGGCGGCGGGCTCGACCCCGGGTTCACCGTCACCTTGGCAGACGGGCGCGTGGTCCTGGCCAGGCGGCTGCTCGTGACCAGCGGGCTTGTCGACAACCTGCCCGACATCCCCGGGCTGCGCGAGCGGTGGGGGCGGGACGTGGTCCACTGCCCTTACTGCCATGGCTGGGAGGTGCGGGACCAGCCCATTGGCGTGCTGGCGAGCGGGCCGATGTCGGAGCACCAGGCCCTGCTGTTCCGCCAGCTCAGCGACGACGTCGTCTACTTCAGGCAGGGAACGGTCCTGGACGAAGCTTCCGCTACGCGGCTGGCGGCGCGCGGCATCCGCGTCGTTGACGGCGAAGTCTCCGCCGTGGTGATCGCCGACGATCGCGTGGCCGGCGTCCGGCTTGGCGACGGCAGCGTCGTCCCGCGGCAGGCCCTCGCCGTCGCGGCGCGGATGACGGCACGGGCCGGGTTCCTGGCCGACCTCGGGCTTAAGGCCAGCGAGCATCCCAGCGGGATGGGCTCGCACATTCCCGCCGACCCGGCCGGCCGCACGGAGGTGCCCGGGGTCTGGGCGGCGGGGAACGTCACCGATCTCGCCGCGCAGGTGGGCACGGCGGCCGCGGCGGGCGCGCTCGCCGGAGCGGTGATCAATGCCGATCTTGTCGAGGAGGAAACCCGCCAGGCAGTCGAGGCGCAAGCGAGCTGACGCTGCCCGTCCGCCGCCTCCAACGATTTGCACAGCGGGAAGGAAAAGATCGTGTGGCGCGCAACGCCGTTGATGTATGAGGCACACGAGGTCCATGAGGCCCGCGTGTCGGCCGTCTGCCCGGAGGCATCCGGGCTAGCGCCATTAGCGCGGAAACTTTTTTTAGTACGGAGCTTTTTCACGCCGTACGATCAAAAAGTTTCCGCGATAAAAATAGTTTCC
>JAWWPV010000545.1:0-6922 GCA_033854775.1 Trebonia sp. | reverse complement strand
GACCGTGAGCGCCTGGACGACGGGCGGGAACGTCCCCGATGCCACCATCCGGCTGCAGGCGACCCCCGCGAGCGGAGGGGCACCAGGCTTCGGCGCTGGCTGCGGCAGCGCTGACAGGACATCCTCGTGCGACTTGGGCGCGGTCGACGCGAAGTCCGCGCCACGGCAACTCCAGGCGCAGCTCACCGTCCCGGTCACGGCGTCGGCCGTCAGGTCGGTGAGCCTGACGGTCATCGGCAACGCGGCTCACCTCGCACAAGCCGCTGAGGCGTCAGCGACCGTGTCAATCACCGCGCCGCCGCCCTCGACCGCGGCACCACAGAACCCGGCGGCCGTACAGGACCCGGCAGCCGTACAGAACCCGGCAGCCGCACAAGACCCAACGACACCTCAGAACCCGGCGAACGAACCACCGGTGCCGGCGTCGGTCACCTCGCCGCTTCCGGTCGGCAGCCTGCCAAGCATTCCGAACGTCAGCCCGACCCTGAGCCCGGGCCGCAACGCCGCCGACCTGTTCCCCACCCTCGACCCGACGCCGACCACGGGCCTCGCGCGGTCCACCCAAAAGGCGCGCACCCGCCCGGTCGCGGGTACGTCCGCACTCTCAGAAGGCGCCCCGGTCCTCGGCGCCCAACTGGCCGGCCTCGCCGCCCTGGCCCTTGCCTTCGTCCTGGCCGTCACCCGGCTGACAATCCGCCGTCGCCCCACCCCAACCAAGCCGACCCCAGAGACCAACGCCGCCCCAGAGACCAACGCCGTCCCAGGGACCAAGGCAACCTCAGAGACCAACGCCGCCCCCCTAGGGGAAACGCCACCGGAAACGCCAGTGGAGCCCGCAGAGCAACCGAAGGCCAATGAAAACCCACCCGCCGACCCCCCAGAGGCCGCAGGCGGCACAAAGCCCGACGCCTAACCGGGACAGCCGCACGACTTCGGTTAACGAATGGGCCGCGGCCGAAAAGGCCAACCCTGGTCGCCCGATTACTTCAGGTACAGCTCCAGGCTCGGCCGCACCGCGTCCATGGTGCTGGCGAGCTTCGCGGTCGTCATCGTCGGCGATACCACGGTCCCGAACGTGTCGTTGTCGAACCACACGCACATCGACGCGCTCTGCCCGTTCAGGTGCGTCTCGGTACACGCTGCCTGACCGCCGAGCGATCCCGGCGACACGGCCGCGGCACCCGGATAGGTCTGCTCGAAGTTGGCGATGGACGCACCCGGATCGGCACCGGATAGCTTGCCGCCGACGAACATGAACATCTGGGTGTTCGCGGCGTCCGCGCTGACGGAGATGCTGCCCATCTGGTACGCGCCGTACTGCACGTCGCTGGCCTGCCCGGAGCTCGCCTTCGCGAACTTCTGAGCCGCGGCGGCCACGTCAAGCTGCTTCTCGAGGTTGGCCGACCGCGTGTAGCCGTCCACCGACTGCGGCGCGACGACCTGGTGCGCCGGGCCGCTCGGGCCGGAGAATACGTACTTCATCAGCACGCCGCCGATCGCGCCGGCCGCGACGACCGCGATGGCGCCGAGCGCCATCCACTGCCGCCGGTCTCCGCTGCGACCGCGGCGCTTGCCGATCGCACGCCTGGAGGCGGTGTCGTCGTCCTGCTGCGGCCGGTCGAGTGACCTGTCGCCGGGCCGCTCTAGCGTGCGGGTGAACGCGGCGGGCATCGGCTCGTCGGTCAGGTCAAGGTCGGCGAAGTGGTCGAGCGAGGTGTCCTCGGCCCAGTTCCGCGGCCGGGCGGACGGCGGCGCGAGCGCAATCGCGCCGGAGGTCCGCAGGCCCCTGGCCGGCGTGACCGGGCGAAGGTTGTCGAGGCGCGTCTCGTCGAACACCGGGACGTCGAACCTCGTGTTGTCGCCCGGCTCGACCAGCGCCTTCATGTCGTAACGGGTCTCGGCCGAGCGGGCGCTGCGGCCACGATCAAAAGCACCGAAAGAAGAGGACTCCGAACGACTGCGGCTGTCTCCGAACCAGTCATTCCCGGAGCCGGGGTGGTCGGCCTCGCGGCGGACTTCCTCCCCGGGCTGCCACAGGTTGTCGAGCCGGGTCTCATCAAACCTCGGCACGTCGAAGCGGGTTTCGTCGAACCGCTGCCCGGACCGCGGGCGACGCGACCCGTCATCGTACCGAGGGTCGTCATAGGAGAGGCGTCCGTAGCTCGGCTCGTCGTAGCCGATCGCCTCGAAGTCGTTGGTGCCGATGATGCCCGACAGGTCGTACCCGGGACCGTTGACGCCCGGCATCGAGTAATCGGAGCCGTTATACGCGGCGGGGTCGAAAGCGGGCGACTGGTAGCGCACGGACCCGTCGTTCCGCTGGCCGCCGTAGCCGCCGGTCTCGCCGTAACCGCCCGGCGGCCGGTAGCCGTCAGGCGCCGCGTAGGCGCCCTCTTCTCCGTCGTAACGGAGCGGCTGGTCGTAGTCCCACGGCTGCTTGTAGAGGTCCGCCCCGTGCGAGGCCTCCGGGTAGGCCATCTCGATCTCGCCCGCGGCGTAGCTTGATCCCGCGTACCCCGGCTGGCTGTATGTCCTGGGAGGTGACTGCGGATAGCCAGACTGGGCGTAGCCGGTCTCCGGGTAACCCGACCGGCTCTGCTCGGACTCTACGAACCCGCGAACCGTCCTCGTGCCCGCGATTCCCGCGTCCTGCGCCGACGGCCCCTGGTAGCCGGGGTCGTTGTACCCGTCGTCGCCGTACCCCGCACCGCCGAAGGCGGCGTACGGGTGCGCGCCCTGAGCGGCATCAGGCAGCTGCTCGGCCCGCGTCGCCGGATAACGGTTGCCATCACTCGGGTGCTCGAGCTCGGAGAATCCGGTCGGCCACGAGGCCTCCGGCCCGAACGGCGCGTGCCCCTGGTTGGCCGGCGTCATCCCCCGGCCATCCTCGGAATGCGGCCATCCGCTCCTCATATTGCGGTCACCTCGTGTTGTCCGTGGTACGTGCGGTTCGGCAAGATCACAACATCATCTCGGCAAATGCCTATCTTGGCTACCTGATCGGGCATATCGGCGCGTCGCCCAGGTGAAAATCTCGGCAAAACACCCCACGACCAGACATTTCACAACCGCCTGGCAGCCGTTCGCAAACCAACGTAGCGCTCGCGGCGGTCTCGCGTGAGGAACTCCGGCCCGACGCGCCGCGTCTGCGGGCCGCCATAAGCCGCATACCGCGCGTACCGCGACGCCGGCCGCCGACTTTTAGAAGGCGGATAGCCGGAGGAGCAGCTGAGCAAGCCGGGTGGTTGTGGCAACGAGCCGCCTATAACCGGCCCGGTGCCACAACCATCCGGTTAGGCAGGCACTGCACCGCGCCGCTGGTTACGCGACCTCGGTGCCTGTGGTGGCGGTGAGGTTCGCGTAGAGCTCTGTGAGGTGCTTGGTGACCGGGCCGATCGATCCGTCGCCGATGGAACGGCCGTCCACGGAGATCACCGGAGCGAGGCCGCCCATCGTCCCGGTGACGAAGGCCTCGGACGCGTTGTAGAGCTGCGGGAGCGTGTAGTCGCCCTCGGCGCAAACGATTCCCGAAGACCAGGCCAGCCGCAGCACGGTCGCCCGGGTGATCCCTTCCGGGCAGGCGGCGGTCGTGGGCGTCCCGAGCGTAGCGTCGGCGAACGGCAGGCGTTCCGTTGATCCCGGCAGGCCGGTTCCGTCAACCGCGCCATGGGCGTCACGCGGGAACACCAGGAAAAGGTGCGTCGCGTTCGTTTCCGCGAGGAAGCCCCGGCTGTCCAGCATGACCGCGTCGTCCGCGCCAGCCACGTTCGCCTCGATCTTGGCCAGGATCGAGGTCAGCAGGTTGTTGTGGTGGATCTTCGGGTCAAGCGAGTCCGGCGCGTGCCGCCGGACGCTTGACGTGATCAGGCGGATCCCTGACTGGTCATAGACCGGGTCCTTGAACTCGGCCAGGACGATCAGCGTCGGCCCGGCGACGTTCAGCCGCGGGTCCATGCCCGACGTGACCTTGACGCCACGGGTGAGCGTCAGGCGGACGTGCACCCCGGAGTGCATCGAGTTGGCGGCCAGCGTGCGCCGGATCTCGGCAATCAGAGACTCGTCCGCCGGCACGGCGGCGAACCCCAGCGCGTGCGCCGACCTGCGCAGCCGCGCCAGGTGCTCCTCAAGCGCGAAGATCCGGCCGCCGGTCAGCCGCAGGCCCTCCCATACCGCGTCACCGCCCTGCACCACGGAGTCGAACGGGGACACCCCCGCCTCGTCCCGGTGCGACAAACGGCCACCGACGTTGACGATCAGGTCGCGGTTGCGCTCGTCGAACTTCTGCAGCAATGGAATACCCTCCAGGGTCAGCCGCTCTCGTTCGGCATATCTATCTTGATCTTATTTTTTCGGAGTTTTTCGTAGTAAGGCAGGCAGTGGTCGAGCAGCGGCTCAAGCGCTGGGTCCAGCGAAGGCGGCGGCCCCGGCGTGACCGGGACGAACCCGGTCGACCGCCAGACGTTGTCGTACCAGTAGGGCGCCCAGACGCCGTCCGAGGAGCGCGCCCCGGCCGGCCACGACAGCATCGACGCGGAAAACGGCACCCCGAGCGCGGCGCACAGGGAACGCAGTCCCTGCTCAGGGGCCGCCAGCAGGTCCGACGAGTCGATGACCGGCCCGCCGAACTCCTCGAACAGCCACGCCTGCTGCCGCAGGCCCAGGTCGGACAGGGTCGGCGCGGACCGGACCCTTGCGTAGGAGGCGAGCAGCGAGCGCGGGTCCCTAATCAGGAACGCGTGCCTGAACGGCGCGAACGCCGCCAGGTCGACCGAGGGCAGCACGTGGTGCGTCATGTGCTTGGCGTAGGAGATCGTCGCCCCGGCTGGCAACGGAGACGACGCCAGCGACGACAGCACGGCCCGCCAGGAAACCGGCTGGCTCGCGATCACCTCGTCCCGGCCAGGATGATCAAGCCCGGTCGACGACAGGTAGAACGCGTAAAGCGGCTCGTCGGACACCACGGTGTCCGGCCGGTTCTCCCAGGCGCGCATCATCGCCGTGGAGACGGTCCGCGGCCCTGACCACATCGCGATCCGGACGGGAACCTCGTTCAGAAGACCACCACGCTGCGCAGCACGTCGCCGTGCTCCATCTTGGCGAACGCCGCCTCGATGTCGCCGAGGCCGATGGTCTCCGAGACGAACTTCTCAAGCGGCAGCCGCCCGTCCAGGTGCAGGTCGACGAGCATCGGGAAGTCGCGAGAGGGCAGGCAGTCCCCGTACCAGGAAGACTTGAGCGCACCGCCGCGGCCGAAGACCTCAAGCAGCGGCAGGTCCAGCTGCATGTCCGGGGTCGGCACGCCGACGAGCACGACGACGCCGGCCAGGTCGCGGGCGAAGAACGCCTGCTTGTAGGTCTCCGGCCGCCCGATCGCCTCCACCACGACGTCGGCGCCAAAGCCCCCGGTCAGCTCGCGGATCCCCTCGACCGCGTCCGTGGCCCGCGAGTTGATCGTGTGCGTGGCGCCGAACTCGCGCGCCCACGCAAGCTTCCTGTCGTCGATGTCCACCGCGATGATCGTCTTCGCGCCGGCCAGCCGGGCGCCGAGCACCGCCGCGTCACCCACGCCACCGCAGCCGATCACGGCGACCGTGTCCCCGCGCGTGACGCCGCCGGTGTTGATCGCCGCGCCGAGGCCGGCCATCACGCCGCAGCCGAGCAGCCCCGCGGTCGCCGGGGCGATCGCCGGGTTGACCTTCGTGCACTGGCCGGCCGCGACCAGCGTCTTCTCCGCGAACGCGCCGATGCCGAGCGCGGGCGACAGCGGCGTCCCGTCGGCGAGCGTCATCTTCTGGGTCGCGTTGTGCGTGGCGAAGCAGTACCACGGGCGGCCCCGCTTGCAGGCGCGGCACTGGCCGCAGACCGCGCGCCAGTTGAGGATGACGAAGTCCCCGGGCGCCACGTCGGTCACGTCATCACCGACCGCCTCGACGACCCCGGCCGCCTCGTGCCCGAGCAGATACGGGAAGTCGTCGCCGATGCCGCCCATCTTGTAGTGCAGGTCGGTATGGCAGACGCCGCACGCCTGGACGCGGACGAGCGCCTCCCCCGGCCCGGGCTCCGGCACGAGCACCTCCGTTACGCCCGCCGGCTCGCCCTTGCCCCGCGCTACCACGCCCTGCACGCTGATCGCCATCCCGCGGCTCCTCTTCTCCAACTAAGTCAAAGTCGTTATTCCGAACGGATGCATGCTTCGCCTCACCCGCCTACGGCATTCTCTGCCAAGGGGAGGCGGCCCGTACAGCACCCGCGACGGCTGACGCCGCGGTCTCCCAGCCGGCCCGGCGGATCAGGGCGGCGCCTGCACCGATGCAGCGTTCCTCCTGAAGAACAGCGGCAGGGCCAGCCGGCCGACCAGGTGCATCGCCCTCGGTCCCAGCGGTACCCCGTCCAGCCGCGGGTTCCAGTACAGGAACGTGAATCCGAGACGATAGGCGAGCAGCCCGTCGGTGGGCACCTGGTCGCCGATCACCGCCCCCGGCGAGGGGAACTCCCGGTACGGAGCCGTCCGCACCGGCTTACCCGCCGAGGCGAGGTAGCGCACCTGCACGCCAGGGACAGGCGGGATCACCGAGGGCCTGCGGTCGGAGTTGGTGGCGAAGACCAGGACCTGAAGTTTCTGAACCTCGTCAAGCTCGGCGAGGATCGCCGCTATGCCCCGGTCAAGCGCCTGCTGGCCGCTGCCCCACCATGCGACCAGGGGCTCCACGTCGAAGATCATCGTCCGCACCGACAGCTCCCTGGCGCGCGCCAGCACGCCGCGAAGCTCGGTGACCGGTTCGTAAGCGGCTGGCATCCGGTACCTGCCTAGCGGTGTTCCGGTGGTCCGTTTCGAGCGGCGGGTTCCCTGGCAGGCGGCCGGGGCGCGGCCGGCGCGGCCATGACGCCAGGCGCCGCAGGCGGGGCAGGCTGATCGCGGGCG
>JAWWPV010000544.1:0-2701 GCA_033854775.1 Trebonia sp. | reverse complement strand
AGGTCGAGCAGGCTGGCCGCGCCCTTGGGCCCGTCGAACGAGTACGCCTTCTCCACGGCCAGCCAAGGCATCCGCCGCCGCTTGGCGGCAAGCGCGTCCCGGGCGCGGGTGTGCTTCTTCTCCTCCGCGAGCAGTTCTTCGCGCGCGGCCTCCCACTCCTGCGCCGACACGATCGGTGGTGTGTTCATTTCGGTCTCCTCATGGAATCTGCGGGTCGTTTTCCTTGTGCTGCGGTGGCGTCGTACTCCTGCGGCAGGCCGAACGAGGCGAACAGGCCCGGGTCCCCGAAGGCGACGATCCGCGCGATCCCCCTCACGGTGACCGTGAGCACCTGCACCGCGTGCGCTTGGTACGTCCCGCCTGGCTCCCGCTGGTAGACCGCGAACGCCGGCTGCCCGTTCGCCGTCACCGGAACCAGCCGCTCCCGCCCGGGCGCGGTGAGGAAGTTCGACGCGATGAAGCGCACCACGGTTCGGCGGCCGCTGAACCAGGTCAGCACCGGGGGCATCTCCAGCGCGACATCTGAGGCCAGCAGCGCCGCCAGCGCGCTGGCGTCCGCGTTCTCGATGGCCGCGGCGAACCGGTCAAGCAGCGCCCGCGCCTCCGGCCCGGCGGGCTCGGTAACCTCATCTTCGACGGGCAGCGCGCGGGCGAGCTGAGCGCGGGCCCGGCGCAGGCCGCTGTTCACCGCGGTCGTCGTCGTGCCCAGCAGATCCGCCACCTGCGCGGCCGGCCACCCCAGCACGTCCCGCAAGATCAGCACCGCTCGCTGCCGGGCGGACAGGTACTGCAGCGCCGCGATGAAGGCCAGCCGGATACCCGCCCGCGACACGGCCACGGCGGCCGGGTCCTCGTGCTTCCCGGCCAGCAGCGCGTCCGGGAACGGCCGCAGCCACGACACCTCCGGCCCGGCCACCAGCGGCGCCTCCGCCTCCCCGGCCGGAGCGCCCAGCCCGGACGGCAACGGCCGGCGCTCGCGACGCTCGATCGCGGTCAGGCACACATTCGTCGCGATCCGGTACAGCCAGGTCCGCACCGACGAACGGCCCTCAAAGCCCTCGTAAGACCGCCAGGCCCGCAGGTACGTCTCCTGCACCAGGTCCTCGGCCTCCTCAGCCGACCCCAGCATCCGGTAGCAGTGAGCCAGCAGCTCACCCCGGAACTGGCCGGTGTGACTGGTGAAATCCTCGCTGATCGTCATCTGCTACCCGAACCCTCCCGCGCGAACAGAGGCCACGCGCTGCCCCTGTACGTATAGACCCGCCGGGCGTCCAGGAATCACCGCCAACCGCCATCCGGAACGGATAGTGGTGCCTGTCCCGGCCACCACGTACTCAGCGGGGGCCGTCGGCCAGGGCGTCAGCATCTCCGCCAGGTGAATCAGACTATGAACAGGTGCAGGTAACGGCTGATGGTGGTCATGGCATCGTCGCTGATCCGGCCTAGCTGCCGTCCGGCTCGCTCGTGGGACATCGCGCGGACCTGCTCGGTCATGGCATACGAGACCTGCTTCAGTCCCGTACGGTCGTCGACCGGGATCTCGACGTGATGCTCCAGGCCACGATGGCGGGTGGTCAGCGGCACCGCGATGAACAGGCCGGGGACTGCCGCGTAGCGCGGATGTGAGACCACGACGACCGGGCGCACGCCGCCCTGCTCACGGCCTGCGAGCGGATTGAGGTCGCAGAGCAGCACGTCACCGCTCGTCATGAGTTGTACTCCGGGTACTCCTCGGCGGCGGTGCTCGCGAGCCCGCCAAGGTCTGCTCCAGTCCACTGAGCCGTCTCGCTGCGGTACGCCGCGAACTCTGCCTCGTCGGCCGCGAGTCGCCGGTAGCCGTCCTCGATGCCCTGCCACATCAGCTCGTCGAGCAGGGCGCTCAGTTCCGCGCCGAGGCTCCGGCCATGAGCTTGCGCCCGGGCGGCGAGCCGGTTCCTTACCTCGGCATCGACACGGATGGTGGTGCGTTTCGTCGGTACGTTCTTGTCCGATCCGCTGGACGTGCCGTGGCCGGTCGTCGAGTACCTCGCCCGCGCAGCTGGACGTGGCCGACGTGTCTGTGGTCAAGCGGTACGCCGAGCGGCTTCCGACGCAGCATGAGCACGCGCGGGAGATCCGGCAGGTGTACGGCTACCGCGACCTGTCCGACGCCGACGCGGCCGCCGGGCTGCGCGAGTTCCTCGACGGCCGCGCCTGCACGCACGCCGAGGGGCCGTACCGGCTGTTCGGTCAGGCGGTGGCCTGGCTGCGCCGTAACAAGGTGGTGCTGCTGCCAGGGGTGACCGTGCTGGCGCGGCTGGTCGCCAACGTCCGGTGAACAGGCCCGTCCGCGGGCCCGGATATTCCTCCATGCCCGCGCCGGCGCGGTTTGTCCGGCTGTGTTCTTCCCACGGCAGCAGACGGCGTGGTTGGCTATGGGGCATTTCCGCGCGGATTTCGGCAGGGCAACGAGGAGGCGTCGTGAACATGCAGAAAACCCGGCACGGCCTGAGCGGGCCCCGGTGGTGGGCGGCGGCCGCGGCAGCGCTCACGGTGACGGCGGGGGCGCTGACCGTGGCAGCGACCCAGGACAGCTACGGTGCCACCACCTCCGCGGCGGGGCGGGACGGCGGTCACCGGCTGGATCACGTGTTCGTCATCATGCTGGAAAACCACGAGGCCGACCACGTGGTCGGCGACCCGGCCGCGCCGTACATCACGT
>JAWWPV010000543.1:0-3292 GCA_033854775.1 Trebonia sp. | reverse complement strand
GCTCGGTGCGGTCGCGGGCGTGGCCGGGTTCTTCAGCCAGCGGATGGCCAAGACGGCACTGCCGATCGCCTCGGCCGCCATCGTCGCCAACGGGCTGCAAGGGACCTACCTGCACGCCCGCGGGATCGCGCAGAAGCCGGGCGGGTGGCGCAATGCCCGTTACAACCTGGAGATGGGGCCGCCGCTGCTGGCACCGCTGCTGGTGACGATGGTCGGCGGCATGGGGCTGCTCGCCGCGATCCTCCGTCGAGAGCAGTGACCGGGCGCGCGACCGGGCGGTTCCCCGGCTTCGACGTGCTCAGCCAGACCCGGCACTGGGACCCGGTGACGGCTGAGCTGATCACGGGCAGGACAGGTCCGCCCCCTCCGCCGCGATTCTTCACCGGTACCGAGCGGGCGGCCGCTGCCGCGCTGCTTGACCAGCTCACCGGCCAGTGCGATCAGCCCCTGGGAGTGCCCATCGTTTCGATGGTCGACGCGCGGCTGGCGGCCGGCGAGACCGACGGCTGGCATTACGCGGACCTGCCAGAGGACGGCCAGGCGTGGCGGGAGACGCTCGGATACCTCGACAAGGACGCGCATGCCCGATGCGGGACCGGCTTCGCCGACGCCTCGGAGCAGGACCAGGTGGCGATCATCCAGGCGGTGCAGGATAGCGACGAATGGCACGGTCTTGCGGCGCCGCGGGTGTGGAGCTTGTGGACCCGGTATGCCTGCACGGCCCTGTACTCGCACCCGTACGCCTGGTCAGAGATGGGCTTTCCCGGCCCGGCCTACCCGCGCGGCTACAAGAACGCGGGCGTCGGCAAGCTGGAGCCGTTCGAGGCCGGCGACGCGCGGCCGGCCGAGGATCCCGTCGGGGATGACGCCTGATGGCCGGCGTCCGTGACCGTAACGAGTCGGCCTGGCTCCTGCCCAACGACGGCAGCCGGACCAATCACGGGCTGCGGCGGGACATGCGGCGGTTCGACGACTCCGACGAGATCGACATGGTCATCGTCGGCTGCGGCGCCGGCGGCTCGGTCCTGGCGCAGCGGCTCGCGCGGGCCGGCTGGCGGGTGGCGGCGCTCGACGCGGGGCCGTTCTGGGACCCCGACACCGACTGGGTGAGCGACGAGGCGGGATCGCATCATCTCTACTGGACCGAGCCGCGGGTGATCGCGGGATCGGACCCGGTGCCGATGGGCTCGAACAACTCGGGCCGCGGCGTCGGCGGGTCGATGGTCCACTACGCGGGCTACACGCCCCGCTTCCACCCGAGCGACTTCTCCACCTACACCGCCGACGGGGTCGGCGCCGACTGGCCGCTCGACTACACCGACCTGCGGCCCTACTACACGGCCATCGAGCAGGAGCTGCCGGTGGCAGGCGAGCAGTGGCCGTGGGGCGATCCGCACGGCTACCCGTACCGGCCGCATCCGGTCGGCGGGAACGGCGAGGTCTTCCTGCGCGGCGCGCGCAAGCTCGGGATCACCGCCAAGGTCGGACCGGTCGCCATCGTCAACGGCCGTTTCGGCAACCGGCCGCACTGCATCTACCGCGGGTTCTGCCTGCAGGGCTGCAAGGTCAACGCCAAGGCATCCCCGCTGATCACGCACATCCCCGACGCGCTGGCGCGCGGCGCGGAGGTCCGCGCCAACGCGATGGTCACGCAGGTAGTGATCGACCGGCGAACCGGCCGGGCGCTCGGCGTGCACTACCTGCGCGACGGCCGCGAGCGGTTCCAGCGGGCCCGGATGGTGGCGGTGGCCGGGTACTCGATCGAGACGCCGCGGCTGCTGCTGAATTCCGCGTCCAGCCGGTTCCCTGACGGCCTGTGCAACGACTTCGACCAGGTCGGCCGATACCTCATGGTGCAGGGCGCCCCGCAGACCGCGGGCCGCTTCGACGCGGAGGTGCGGATGTACAAGGCTCCGCCGCCCGAGGTAAGCAGCGAGGAGTTCTACGAGACCGATCCCGCCAAGGACTACAAGCGCGGGTTCGCGATCCAGACGGTCTCGCCGCTGCCGATCACCTGGGCCGAGCACGTCGCCGCGCAGGGACACTGGGGCGGCGCGCTGCGCGAGTACATGAGCGACTACGTGCACTGGTCCTGCCTCGGCGCGCTGTGCGAGTTCCTCGCGCTGCCGGAGAACCGGGTGACGCTCGCCGATGAGAAGGACTCCCATGGGCTGCCGGTCGCCCGCTTCGCCTACTCCCAGTGCGATAACGACCGGGCCCTGGTCAAGGCGGCGCAGGCCGTCATGGAGGACATCCTGCACGCGGCGGGCGCGGACGAGGTCATCACGATCAAGCGCTATGCCCACCTGGTCGGCGGCGCGCGGATGGCCGCCGACGAGCGCCACGGGGTCGTCGACAGAAACTGCCGCAGCTTCGCGGTACCCAACCTGTACATCACCGATGGCAGCGTGCTCCCCACCCAGGGCAGCGCCAACCCGGCACTGACGATCATGGCGGTGGCCGCTCGGGCGGCGGCTCACCTGACCGCTACTGCCTGACATACCGAGAGACCACGGAGGACCACGATGGCACCCACAGTTGCCGACTACCTGCTTGAGCGGTTGCGCGCCTGGGACGTGCAGCACGTGTTCGCCTACCCGGGCGACGGAATCAACGGCATCCTGGCGGCCTGGGGCCGAGCGGAGAACAAACCGCAGTTCGTCCAGGCGCGCCACGAGGAGATGGCCGCTTTCGAGGCCGTCGGATACGCCAAGTTCACCGGGAACTTCGGCGTGTGCATGGCGACCTCGGGCCCGGGTGCCATCCACCTGCTGAACGGCCTTTACGACGCCAAGCTCGACCACGTTCCCGTGGTGGCGATCGTCGGCCAGACGAGCCGTAGCGCCATGGGCGGCTCCTACCAGCAAGAAGTCGACCTGCTCTCGCTGTTCAAGGACGTCGCCAGCGAGTACGTGCAAATGGTCACGGTTCCCGAGCAGCTGCCCAACGTCCTCGACCGGGCGATCCGGGTCGCGCTGGCGGAGCGCGCGCCCACCGCCATCATCATCCCCTCCGACGTCCAGGAACTGCCCTACGCCGCGCCGACCCACGAGTTCAAGATGGTCCCGTCGTCCCTCGGCGTCGACTGGTCCACCACCTCGGCCGACGATCGGGGCATCGCCAAGGCAGCCGAGATCCTCAACGCCGGCCGCAAGGTGGCCATCCTGGCCGGCCAGGGCGCGCGCGGCGCCCGCGCCGAGCTCGAGCAGGTCGCCGAGCTGCTCGGGGCTGGAGTCGCCAAGCCCCTGCTCGGCAAGGACGTGCTCTCCGACGAGCTACCGTACGTGACCGG
>JAWWPV010000542.1:0-6346 GCA_033854775.1 Trebonia sp. | reverse complement strand
CAGCTCTATGACCGCGTGACCGGCCTGCTCAGCGAACTGGTGAGCACTTCACCGGGCCGCCGCATCATCCTGGTGACGCATGGCGGGCCTATCCGCGTGGCCCGCGCCTACCTCGCGGGTGTAGGCGCCGGAGAGATGACATGGCCCAACGTCCCTAACGGTTCGATCGTGGTGATGACGTCGGCAGAGACGGCGCGACGTCCCAGCCAGCCGATGATGAGCTCGTAAAACTCTGTCCGGAGGGCGACGCGACTACGCCGCTGGCGGACGTCATCGGGAGCTTCTTCCCTGGCACCAGCCTCCGCTGATCACCGATCCCGACGCGCGCCCACCCGGGCGGGAGCCGGGGCGCCAGCTCTCCCAGCAGCGCACTGGCCGCTTCAGGTGACTTCAGAAAAAAACCCAAAGAAATGCCAAAGCTTTCTTCATAGAACTTGCACGTTGCCATCAGGCGCACTGGACGTTGGCTGGATGTCACGCGGCCAGTATCAATGTCATGAGCACGCAATTCGACTCTCGTTTGGGCGCTTCACGGAGAGGGATCGCGCCGCGAGTCGTCCCAGTGCCGGCCTTGGCGATACGGTCCCGGCTCAACCTGCTGAGCCGGCGTTTCGGTGACCGGCCCGGTTACCTCGATGCCGGCAGCGGTGAGGTCGTTACCTGGTCTCAGGTGGCTCGGCAGGCAGCCTCCTGGGCCAACTCGCTGGCCCCGGGCACCGTGGTGGGGCTACGCACCGCCGCCCCGGCGGCGTTCTGCCGCGCCTACCTAGCGGGACTGGCCGCTGGCGTATGCGTCGCGCCGCTTGATCCCGGGGCGGCAGCCGGCCAAGTCGGCCGGGCTCTCGACACTCTCCAGGCTGCTGACCTCGTCGTCGACGGGGAAGAAGCCGCGGCCACGCTCGACGTCCCGGATATCCATCTCTGGATCAGCTCAGGCGGCGGACTGCGGCAGGCCCGGCGGGGGACCGCGATCCGGATCGGCGCTCCCGGGGTGGCAGCCCTGCTCCCCACCTCCGGAACGACCGGACGGCCCAAGCTCGTCCCGCTCGCCGAGTCCCAGCTCCTCATGGCCGCCGCGCGCATCGCCAGCCACCACGCGCTGACGCCGCAGGATCGCGGTTACTCACCGCTGCCGCTCTTTCATGTGAACGCGCAAGTCGTAGGAATACTCTCCACATTCATCGCCGGGAGCAGTCTGGTCGTGGACGACCGCTTCCACGCGTCACGTTTCTGGGCGGCTGCCGACGACTTCCGGGCGACCTGGCTCAACCTCGTTCCCGCGATCCTCGGGATCCTCGGCGAGGTGGCGCCCCCTGCCGACGCGGCCGCCCGGCGGGTCCGTTTCGCCCGGTCGGCCTCCGCGCCGCTTTCCCGTTCCGTGCAGGACCAGTTCGAGGCCAGGTCGGGCATCGGCGTGCTGGAGACCTACGGCATGACCGAAGCGGCCAGCCAGATCGCCGCGAACCCGTTGCTCCCCAGCGAGCGCCGGCCGGGCTCGGCTGGGCGTCCCACCGCGGTCCCGGTCCGCGTCGTCGGCGCGGACGGAGGCGACCTGCCGCCGGGAGAGACCGGCGAGATCGAGATCCGGGGCCCCCAGGTGATCCGTGCCTACCTTGGCCCAGATCGGACGCCGATCCCGGCCCGCGGGGCGGACGGGTGGCTGCCCACCGGCGACCTCGCGTTCCGTGACTCCGACGGCTTCCTTTACCTCGCTGGCCGGAGTGACGACGTGATCAACAGAGGCGGCGAGAAGGTTCATCCACGGGAGATCGAGGATGTGCTGCTTTCCGATCCGCACATTCGCGGCGCCGCCGTGGTCGGGCGGCCCCACCGGCTGCTGGGTGAGGAGTGCGTGGCCTACGTCGTGGCCGAGCCGGGTTACGTGAGCCCGGGCCTGCCCGGGCGGCTGGTCAGCCGGTGCCGGCAGGCGCTCAGCCCGCACCAGCAGCCCGCCAGCGTCATCGTCATCGACGCGTTGCCCACCGGACCAACCGGCAAGCCCGACCGACGCGCTCTGCGCGCTGCCGCGGCCGCCCGGGATCGTGGGCCGGCCGCCACCCCGGGGCGCAAGCAGGATTCAGCCCAGCCAGCCACCAGCCCCCACTGAACGACCAGGACTACGAAAGAGGAATCTCTGATGAACGCCAATCCGCTCAGCCTGCCCCAGCGCAGCGTCAAGCCCCGCCGTGAAGGGCTCACCGTCGTCATCGACAACGGCATTCCGGCCGGCGCTTTTCAGGACGCGATCGCCAGCGCGGCCTACGGCATCGACCTCGTCAAGTTCGGCTGGGGCACGGCGCTCGTCACGCCCCGCCTGGCGGAGAAGATGGCCTGCCTCGAGCAGTACGGCATCGGCTACTTCTTCGGCGGCACTCTCTTCGAGAAATTCGTCGCGCAGGATCTGGCCGAGGATTACTTCGAGTTCTGCCAGCGGTACGGCTGCGAGTACCTCGAAGTCTCGGACGGCACCATTGACCTGCCAGCCGAAAGAAAGGTGCAGCTCATCACCCGCGCAGCCAAGGAGTTCACCGTGCTGAGCGAGGTCGGCTACAAGGACGATGAGCGCTCTGCCGCGCTGACCGGCGACCAGTGGGTGTCCTTCATCGAGGAGGACTTCGCGGCCGGAGCGAGCTTCGTGGTGACCGAAGCACGTGAAAGCGGCCGCAGTGGGATCTGCGACCCGAGCGGGCAACCGCGGTTCGACGTCATCGAGCGGATCATCGACAGCGACGCGGACTGCGGCCGGCTCGTCTTCGAGGCGCCGACCAAGGAGTTGCAGGCCTTCTTCGTGACCCGGCTCGGCAGCGACGTCAATCTCGCCAACGTGGCACCCGACGACGTGATCGCGCTGGAGACGCTCCGGCTGGGGTTGCGTTCAGACACTCTGGTCCATTTCGAGCTGGAGCGGCACGGGGAAAGGAAGCTCGGGATCGGCGCCTGACCGATCAGCCCGCGCTATGCAGCGGGTCCACACAGGGAAACACCCATCAGCCAGGCATACCCGAAGGGGCAGTCATGCGCGAGACCCGCGACGCTTGCCACATTGCGATTCCCGCCCGCGACCTTGACGAGGCGGTAGCGTTCTATGTTGACGGCCTGGGCGTGAAACTTGCCCGCCGCTATCCGGACCGGGTGACCTTCGACTTCTTCGGCGACCAGCTGGTGTGCCACCTGAGCGACAAGGTCCCGGCGGAGGCCACCGCCTACCCCCGGCACTTCGGCGTGACCTTCGCCAGGCGCGAGGATTTCGATCGGCTGCTGCGGGTGGTGGAATTCCGCAAGCTTCCCGTGCTGGCTGCCCCATCGGTGCGCTTCGAGGGCATGGCCGAGGAACACCGCCAGGTCTTCCTCACCGATCCCTCGGGCAACGTGCTGGAGTTCAAGCAGTACGAAGACCCCCGCCTCATGTACTGATGGCACGCCGGCGGCTCGACGAGGTCGACGCCATGCGGCCGATGAAGCAGGCTGGCGTGATCAGCACCCACGTGCTCACCTTGTTCGCACCCGCAGCGGCCAGCGTGAGCACAAGCGCTCTGATGCTGCTGACGCACTTTTCCCGCGAGGGATTCTTCTTCATCTCCGCGTGCATGCTGGCATATGCCTATAAGGACAGCGGCCGGGAAGGGCTGAGCCGCTTCTACTGGCGCCGGTTCGTCTCGGTCGCCATCCCTTACCTGTGCTGGAGTGTCATCTATTTCCTCTATCTGCTCCCCACTGCGCATTACGCGAGTGCGGCCGCCGCTCTGGAGCATTTCGCCAAAGAGATAGCCACTGGCTATTACCAGCTGTACTTCCTGATCGTGATCATGCAGTACTACCTGGTGTTCCCGCTCATCATGATGTTCTTGCGCCGGACCCGGGACCACCATGGCGCCATCATCGTCATCGCCGTACTGGGACAGGTGACGCTCATGACCCTGATGCACTGGAAGGTCGTCCCCCTGCTCCGCACCGGGTGGGTGCGGGAGGCCACGCCCTATGCGTTCTACCTGATCGGCGGAAGCGTTGTCGCGTTCCACCTCGACGCGGTGAATGAATGGCTGCGCAGGCATGTGCGCCTGGTGATAGCGCTGACCGGTGCGGCGGCACTCGGTGCGGAGGGTACCTACTTCCTGGCCGAGACGGGCGTCACGACCGTCCTGGGCTCAGGTAACGACCCGTTCCAGCCCAGCGTGATCCCGTTCAACGTGGGCGCGATCGCCTGCCTGTACCTGTTGGGCGTGGCACTCGTGAAGCCCGGCCGGTCCCGGCGGTTGCGCGCCGTGGTGCGCTCGGGCTCGGAAAACTCCTATGGCGTCTACCTGGCCCAGATGGTCTTCATCAACGCGCTGATCTGGCTCGGCTGGGCCAAGCTGGACTCCGTAGTGTGGTGGCCGCTGCTCTGCGCGGCCACCGTGGTCATCGTCTACCTGGGATGCGTGGCCTTGACCAGCCTCCTCGCCCGGACTCCGCTGGCCGTGCCACTCACTGGCCGCCAACGGCAGCCCTGGGCCAGCCTGTGGCCCAGGCTTACGCCCAGTCCCACTCGCGACACCGCGGTGAGCGGCCGGCGGCAGGAAGAGGAGTGCTCCGGCCAGGAACGAGGTACTGAGCCCGAGGCGCCGTGCGATCACGCCCACCAGGGGTATCCGGATGGCGTCCTACGACCTGTCGCCGTGCGATCAGCCGTTCTCGGAGAGGGGACAAGGTCACTAGGCGGTTGAACTCTTCGGCTAGGGACACCCACGTATGGGAAGGTAAGGCTCAGCCTGATCGGCCGGGCAAGGAAGAGCATTTGCGCATGACGGACTGGATCTTTCAGGGCAACCGGAAGCGGTACGACCTGGAAGCCGCAGTAGCGGCGTCGCGGCATCAGTGGTGGAGCACGCCGCGCTACCGGGACCGGACCGCTGCCGGGGATCGGGTCTGGCTCCAGATCGTGGGACGGGATCACCCCGGCATTTACTACGTGGCGACGATCACGACCCCTACCTACGAGAACCCTGAGTGGCATGATGCGGGCTCGTCGTACGGCCGGTGGAGGACCGGCATCCGATTTGACTACGCCCTCGATCCGCCGCTGCTCAGAGCCGAGTTGGTTGCCGATGCCGGGCTCGGGTCGTTCCGGCCATTCCGCGGTTTCCAGGGTTCGACAGTCCCGGTACCCCCGGAAGTCGCAACGGGGTTGTCAGAACGTGCCGCTCCGCGGCTCGAGGCGCTCGACCCGGGCGACACGGCGCTGCGGGGGTAGCGCCCGAACTGGGTGTGGCGCCCCGGCCGGCTGGCCCAGCCGCAGAGCATCAGCGGGCCGGCGTTGTTGCGGTGCCGGACGGCATCATGCTGGGCGAGTATGCGGCTTTGCGCGGCGGGGCGCCGGCAGGCAGCGAGCGGGCGCTGGCCTCGAGAGATTTGCCCGCTGCCTCGACGCGGAAGACGATCTCGATGACGCCGCCGAGTACTAGCGGCACAGGGTCGCTAGGCGGCTGGCAGGACCGCGATTGCGTCGATGGAGATGAGGAGGCCGCGTGGCAGGTTGACGTTGGCGGGCGCGGACCGGGCCGGAGGAGGCTCTGGCATGTAGCGGGCATAAACAGCGTTGATCGCGGCGAAGTCGTCGACGTTCTGGTAAAAGATCGTGGTCTTGACCAGGGTCGCGAGGGACGCCCCGGCGGCAGCCAAGATCGCGTCGAGGTTGCGGAGGGCTTGTTCCGCCTGCGCCTCGATGCCTTCCGCGACAGCACCCGTGGCCGGGTCGATGCCAGCCGTCCCGGAGCAGAAGACGAATCCGTTAGCGATGATCGCCTGGCTGTAGGGACCAAGGGCTGCCGGAGCCGAGTCTGCAGACACTGCCTGTCTCATCACTGGTTACCACCTATCGATTTCGCCTCGCGGGTGACTTTACCCGTGCAGGCGAACCAGCCAGATGCCGCCGGCTCGGCCTTCCGTCGTGGACTTCGCGGACGTCAGGCCCTGGGCGTCGCTTTGAACGCGAAGGTCTGCACCGCGATCTTGCCGTGCCGCATGAAAAACGTATCGGTCTCGAGCTCGTACGTGTTATCGGGCGTCTCGGCGACCCACCAGATGTAGGCAACATCGCCCTCAATGACCTGCTGCATCGTCCGCCAGCGGCTAGGAGTCGGCAACGGCGGAAAGGCCGGCGAAAGCTGAGGTCGTGGCCCTGGCCCTGCGCGACCCGCCGGGACAAGGAACGCCCGGACACCAGCGCTCGCCGGCAGCCAAGTCGTGAGCCACCCCCCGCTCGGTCGGCGGGAGATGAGGTGTCGCATTGAGTTGCCGGGCCTTTTTGGGTGGCGTCGCGTGGTCCGCCCGGCTACAACTGGATCGTGCCTGTGCGTCTGCCGGGACC
>JAWWPV010000541.1:0-16164 GCA_033854775.1 Trebonia sp. | reverse complement strand
GGCACGGGGCCGCGCCCCATGCCGCGCGGCCCGCGCCGTGACGACCCTGAGCCGCGTCGTGGCCTCGGAATGCGCGGGCTCATCGCGATCGGCGCGGTGGTCGCCATCATCATCGTGGTTGCCGTGGTCCTTGTCACGCACAAGAGCGGTGGGTCGCCCACGGCGAGCAACACGACGGGCGCCACCATGACGACGCCAGCCGCGAAGCCGTCGGCGAGCAAGGCGGCAGGAAACGGGACCGGCGCCGCGACGTCCGGCGGCGGGAGCGGGGCGACGACCGCCGCCTACACCCTGTCCACGCCGGCCACGGCGGGCGGTTACCCGATAGGCCAGAACCCGCACTTCGTCGCCACTGCCACGGCTACGGCGCAGCAGATCAGCACGGCGGTGGCCTCCGGCGGCGGCGGCAAGGTGAAGGGCAATCCGGTGTCGGCGTCCTACCAGCTGCCGGCCAGCCAGGTCATCACGTTCGTCGGCTACACGGGCACGTTCACCCCGGCCAAGGTCGAGACGATCCTCGCCGCGCTTGGCAGCGACCCGCACCCCTACCCGGCGGGCCCCAACGGCGGCCTCCTCGGCTGCGCTAACACCACGGCGACGCCGAGCGCCGCGGTCTGCGTCTGGGCCACCTCGAGCACCCTCGGCATCACCGAGTTCTTCACCGCGACGGGCCCCGAGACCCTGAACGCCGCCCAGGCCAAGGGCGCGACCGACACGGTGAAACTCCGCTCCGGCGTGGAAAAGATGAAGTAGTAGCCAGATAACAGCAAGAAGTCAGGATCGTTCTAAGAGAGCGGATGGTTGTGCACCATAGCGTGCACAACCATCCGCTCTCTTACGGTGCGCGGCGGGTCCACGGAATTCGTAGACTCACTTGATGTGACAGCACAGCAGGAAGGGCTTCCCTCGCAGTACGCGCCCGCCGAGGTGGAGGCCCGCCGTTACGAGCACTGGGAGAAGGCCGGCTACTTCACGCCGGAATCCCTGGGGAACGCCGCCAAGCAGAACCCCGACGTGCCGAGTTACACGATCGTGCTCCCGCCGCCAAACGTAACGGGCATCTTGCACATCGGCCACGCGCTGAACCACACGCTGAGCGACATCCTGGTCCGCCGTCGCCGCATGCAGGGCTACCGCACGCTGTGGCTGCCCGGCATGGACCACGCGGGCATCGCCACCCAGAACGTCGTCGAGCGCGAGCTGGCGAAGGAGGGCCTGTCCAGGCACGACCTCGGCCGGGAGGCCTTCGTCGAGCGGGTCTGGCAGTGGAAGGGCGAGTACGGCGGCCGGATCCTGTCCCAGATGCGCCGCCTCGGCGACTCCGTGGACTGGTCACGTGAGCGGTTCACCATGGACGAGGGGCTGTCCCGTGCCGTCCAGACGATCTTCAAGCGGCTGTACGACGACGGGCTGATCTACCGCGCCGAGCGGATCATCAACTGGTGCCCGCGCTGCCTCACCGCGCTGTCCGACATCGAGGTCGACCACACAGAGGACGACGGCGAGCTCGTCTCGATCCGCTATGGCGATGGTGATAACAGCATCGTGGTCGCGACCACGCGCGCCGAGACCATGCTCGGCGACACCGCCGTGGCGGTCCACCCGGACGACGAGCGGTACAAGCACCTGGTCGGCAAGACCGTGGAGCTTCCGCTCACCGGTCGGCGCATCCCGATCGTGGCCGACGCGCACGTGGACCCGTCCTTCGGCACCGGCGCGGTCAAGGTCACCCCGGCCCACGACCCGAACGACTTCGAGATCGGCCGCCGCCACGACCTGCCGGTGCTCGCCGTCATGGACGACCACGGCGTGATCACCGCGCACGGCCCGTTCGAGGGCCTTGACCGCTTCGAGGCTCGCCCGGCGGTCGTCGCCGCGCTGCGCGAGGACGGCAGGATCGTCAAGGAGGTCCGCCCGTACGTGCACGCGGTCGGGCACTGCTCCCGCTGCTCCACGACCGTCGAGCCGCGGCTGTCCCTCCAGTGGTTCGTGAACGTGGCACCGCTCGCGAAGGCCGCGGGCGACGCCGTCCGCGACGGCCGGGTGAAGATCTCGCCGCCGGAGCTGAACGCCAGGTACTTCGGCTGGGTGGACGACATGCATGACTGGTGCATCTCCCGTCAGCTCTGGTGGGGCCACCGGATCCCTGTCTGGTACGGGCCGGACGGCCCCGATGGCAGCAAGCAGGTGCGCTGCGTCGGCCCGGACGAGACCGCCCCGGACGGCTGGACGCAGGACCCCGACGTCCTCGACACCTGGTTCTCCTCCGCGCTGTGGCCGTTCTCCACGCTCGGCTGGCCGGAGGACACCCCTGACCTGCGCGCCTTCTACCCGACGAGCGTGCTGATCACGGCGTACGACATCCTGTTCTTCTGGGTCGCGCGGATGATGATGTTCGGCCTGTACGCCATGCGGGGCACCTCTCCGGAAGTCGCCGTGCCCTTCGAGACCATCGTGCTGCACGGCCTGGTGCGGGACCAGTTCGGCAAGAAGATGTCCAAGTCCAAGGGGAACGTGGTCGACCCGATCGACTGGATGGAGCGCTTCGGCACCGACGCGACTCGCTTCACCCTGGCCAGGGGCGCCACCCCCGGCAGCGACGAGGCGATCAGCGAGGACTGGGCGGCGGGCTCGCGGAACTTCTGCAACAAGCTATGGAACGCGACCAGGTTCGCGTTGCTCAATGGCGCGACAGCCGCGCACAGTCACCCCCGGGGGGACGACCCCCCGGGATCCCCCCGCGCACCGGGGGACTACCCGTCCCCCCGTTCCCCCCTGGGCGGCGGCAAGCAGCCGGTGGTCGGCGACCTGTCGGTCACCGATCTATCGGTCGCCGACCGCTGGATTCTCTCTCGCCTTTCCGGCGTGATCGCCGAGGTGGACGGGCTGCTTGAGCAGTTCGAGTTCGGCAAGGCCTGCGAGGCGCTTTACCACTTCGCGTGGGACGAGTTCTGCGACTGGTACCTGGAGCTCGCCAAGGTGCCGCTGGCGGCCGGGGACACAGTGCCTGCTAACACCAGGCAGGCGGGGCAGACGCGGCAGGTGCTCGGCTTCGTGCTCGACCAGATGCTGCGGCTGCTGCACCCGGTGATGCCGTTCGTCACCGACGAGCTGTGGTGCGCGCTGACCGGCGAGGACTCGGTGATGGTGGCGGCCTGGCCGCACTTCGAGTTCACCGACGCGGTCGCCGAGGCCGAGATCGGCTCGCTGATGCGGCTGGTGACCGAGATCCGCCAGTTCCGGTCGGGCCAGGGACTGCGGCCGGGGCAGCGGGTGCCCGCGCGGCTCGCCGGCCTCGAGTCGACGCCCCTCGCCGCGCACGAGGAGTCGGTCCGCGCGCTGCTGCGCCTGACAGTCCCAGAGCACACGGGGCCGGAGGGCGGCTTCGTGGCGAGCGCGTCCCTGCTGGCCGAGGGCGTCACCGTCGAGCTTGACCTGGCCGGGACCGTGGACGTGGCGGCCGAGCGCAAGCGCCTGGAGAAGGACCTCGCGGCGGCCCGCAAGGAAGCACAGTCGATGACCGCCAAGCTCGGTAACGAGGGGTTCACCGCCAAGGCCCCGGCCGACGTCATCGGGAAGTCCCGTGCCCGCCTGGCGGCGGCCGAGGAGGACATCACCCGCCTGGAGTCGCGGCTTGCCGCGCTAGGCTGATCGGCGTGAACGATATCGCTGAGCGGCTGCGCGAGGTAGAGCTTGAGATCGGGTCGCGGCGGGCGGAGCACCAGATTGACCCGGCGCTTGACCGGATCGCCGCGCTCGTCAGCTTGCTCGGCGACCCGCACCGCGCGTTCCCGATCGTGCACGTCACCGGGACCAACGGCAAGACCTCGACCACGCGGATGATCGAGTCGCTGCTGCGCGAGCGCGGGCTGCGGACCGGGCGGTACACGTCGCCGCACCTGGTGTCGATGCGGGAGCGGATCTGCGTGGACGGCGAGCCGCTGTCCGCCGAGCGCTTTATCGAGCTTTACGAGGAAATTTCGCCCTACGTCCAGATGATCGACGAGCAGCAGCCCGCCAAGATGTCCTTCTTCGAGGTCCTCACCGGCATGATGTTCGCCGCCTTCGCGGACGCTCCGGTGGACGTCGCGGTGATCGAGGTCGGCATGGGCGGCCGGTGGGACGCGACCAACGTGGGCGACGGCGCGGTGGCCGTGATCACGCCGGTCGCGCTGGACCACATGCAGTGGCTCGGCGACACGGTCGAGGAGATCGCCACTGAGAAGGCCGGCATCATCAAGCCGGGCGCCACCGCCGTGATCGCGCAGCAGCAGGTCGCGGCCGCGGAGATCCTGTTGGAGCACGCCGCGCTCGTCGGCGCCACCGTGGCCCGCGAGGGATTCGAGTTCGGCGTGCTCTCCCGCGAGGTGGCCGTGGGCGGGCAGCAGCTCGTGCTCCAGGGGCTGCGCGGCACGTACGGGGACGTGTACCTGCCGCTGTTCGGCGCGTACCAGGCGTCCAACGCCGCGTGCGCCCTCGCGGCCGCCGAGGCGTTCGCCGGCGTGCCGGAGACGCTGCCCGGCGAGGACGGGTCCACGATCACCCTCGGCCGCGGCCTCTCGACTGCGGGACTCGACCCGGACCTGGTCCGCGCCGGCTTCGCCAGGGCGAGTTCCCCGGGACGGCTCGACATCCTGCGGCGCTCGCCGACGGTCATCGCGGACGCGGGCCATAACCCGGCGGGCGTGGCGGCGACCACGCAGGCGCTCACGGAGAGCTTCAGCTTCGACCGGATCATCGGCGTCGTCGCGGTCATGGAGGACAAGGACGTGGCGGGCGTGCTCGACGAGCTTGAGCCCGTCCTGTCCGAGATCGTCGTGACCGAGAACTCCTCGCCGCGTTCGATGCCCGCCGACGAGCTGGCGGAGCTGGCCCGCGACATCTTCGGCGACGACCGCGTCCATGTTGAGCAGCGCCTCGACGACGCGATCGAGGCGGCGGTGGCCCTGGCCGACGAGGCGGACGCGGCGCTCGCCGATGATGGGGGCGGCGGTGTCGGCCTCGGCAGCGTCGCCGTCCTGGTGACGGGCTCCGTGGTCACGGCGGGCGATGCCCAGTTGCTGCTCGCCCCGGCGAGCGCGGTCGGCACGAGCTCCAACGCCGGCTACGCGGCGAAGCGGCCGACGCCATCGAAGCAAGGAGACTTCTCGTGAAGCGCCTGCTGGTCACCGTCCTGTCCATGGAGGCCGTCATCGTCCTCCTCGCGATCGTCCCCGCCAAGCAGCTCGGCCACGCGAGCGCGGGGACGGCGGGCGCGGTCTGCGGCGGCATCGCGGTCATCGCGTTCGTGCTCTGCGGCTATGTCGGCCGGGGCCGTGCCGCGCTGTGGGTGGGCTCGCTGTTCCAGGCCCTGGTCATCGCCTCCGGTGTGCTGGTGTCGGCGATGTACATCCTCGGCGCGATCTTCGCGGCGCTCTGGTTCACCGGCATCTGGCTTGGCCGCAAGTGGGAGCCGGCGAGGTAAAGCCCGCCTAACCGGTGGCGCGGGCCGCCCGGCTCCGTGCCCGGTGCCTGCCCGGGCCCCGGTAAGCTCAGGCGTGATCCAGTAAATCAAAGGCATGTAAAAGCAGACGCAAGGAGCATTAGTGTCACAGCGCACCCTTATCCTCGTAAAGCCGGACGGTGTCCAGCGCGGCATCATCGGGGAAGTCATTTCCCGAATTGAGCGCAAGGGCCTGAAAGTGGTCGCGCTGGAACTGCGCACAATCGAGGCCGACACCGCGCACGCGCACTACGCGGAGCACGCGGAAAAGTCTTTCTTCGGGGAACTTGTCGATTTCATTACTTCCGGCCCGCTTGTCGCGATCGTGGCCGAGGGCGACCGGGCCATCGAGGCGTTCCGCGCGCTCGCCGGCGCCACCGACCCGGTGAAGGCCACGCCAGGCACCATCCGCGGTGACTACGCTCTCCAGGTGGCCCAGAACATCGTGCATGGCAGCGACTCCCCGGAGTCGGCCGAGCGGGAGATCAAGATCTTCTTCCCCGAACTCGTTTAGCCGGGCGCGCGTTAGATAGATACCTGTAGTAGTACCAGGCGCGGCCACGGCCGCGGGCCGCGGTCGCGCCCGGTGCGAATGCACGTTCAACTGCACGGTCTGCTGCACGGTCAAATCGGGACAAGCTCGCAGACTTTGTGAAAATTTTGTAAGAAATACCGCAGAGTCACGGAGTATTGTCCTCACATCTTAAACACGGGGACCGTGCTCCGCATTACCCAATGCTTATCCGATAGGCTCGCCACAGGTTCCCGCACCTGATGATCGGAAGGGTTGCCGCACCCCTATGAGCAATGCGTTGACGTTCCTTGGCCGCGACATGGCGGTCGACCTCGGTACCGCCAACACCCTGGTGTACGTGCGCGGCCGGGGAATCGTCCTCAATGAGCCGAGCGTGGTAGCGCTGAACACCAACAACGGCCAGGTGGTCGCCGTCGGGGTTGAGGCCAAGCGCATGATCGGCCGCACTCCTGGCAACATCGTGGCCGTCAGGCCGCTGAAGGACGGCGTGATCGCGGACTTCGACGTCACCGAGCGCATGCTCCGGTATTTCATCCAAAAGGTGCATAAAAGAACCCGAATGGCCAAGCCGCGCATCGTCGTCGCGGTGCCAAGCGGCATCACCGGCGTCGAGCAGAGCGCGGTGAAGGAGGCCGGCCACCAGGCCGGCGCCCGCAAGGTCTACATCATCGAGGAGCCGATGGCGGCGGCGATCGGCGCGGGCCTGCCGGTCAACGAGCCGACGGGCAACATGGTGGTGGACATCGGCGGAGGCACCACCGAGGTCGCGGTGATCTCGCTCGGCGGCATCGTCACGAGCCAGAGCATCAGGATCGGTGGCGACGAGCTCGACCAGGCGATCATCACATTCGGTAAGAAGGAGCACAGCCTGATGCTCGGCGAGCGCACCGCCGAGGAGATCAAGCTGGCGCTCGGCTCCGCGTTCCCCGCCAAGGAGGAGCCGCACGCGGAGATCCGTGGCAGGGATCTCGTCTCCGGCCTGCCCAAGACGATCCTCATCTCCGCCGCCGAGGTCAGGAGGGCGCTCGACGAGCCCCTCAACCTGATCATCGACGCGGTCAAGTCCACGCTGGACAAGTGCCCGCCCGAGCTGGCAGGCGACGTCATGGACCGGGGCATCGCCCTCACCGGCGGCGGCGCGCTGCTGCGCGGACTCGACCAGCGGATCCGCGAGGAGACCGGGATGCCGGTGCACATCGCGGACAGCCCGCTCGACTCCGTGGTGCTCGGCACCGGTAAGTGCGTGGAGGACTTTGACACCCTCCGCCAGGTGCTCGTTCCCGACCGGCGGTAACCTGACAACCACGCACGGGTAGCGCAAGTGACGGGAGTTGCGCATGCTTGAAGCGAGACGGACGCGAGTGGTTCTTATCGCGCTGCTCGTGGTGGCGATCGCGCTGATCACAATCGATTTCCGCGATGGCGGCAACTCGGGTGCGTCCAGCTTCGGCGGCCGGATCTTCGGCCCGGTCGAGCGGCTCGGCGGCGACGTGACCGGCGCGGTCAGGGGCACCAGCGGTAACAGCAGCGAGATCGCGAACCTGCAACAGCAGAACGACCAGCTGCGTGCCCAGCTCGCCCAGGCGCAGGCCGCGGGCACCGACGCCACGCAGCTCGCCAGGGTCCTGCACCTCAGCGCGGGCAAGTACAAGGTCGTCACCGGCACCGTGATCGCGGCGGGCGGCGACTACTCAGACACGGTGACGATCAACGTCGGCAGCAGGGACGGCATCGCGGCCAACGAGACCGTCCTCAACGGGGACGGCCTCGTCGGGACGGTCGTCACCGCGACCCCGGGCACCGCCACCGTCCAGCTGCTGACCGACGCCGGCCTCACGGTCGGCGTCAGGATGGCGGGCGACGGCCAGATCGGCGCGCTCGCTGGCAGCGCCGACGCCCTGTCCGGCAGCGCGCCACTCAAGCTCACCCTGTTCAGCGCGAACGCGACGCTCAAGGCCGGCCAGGAACTAGTCACGTTCGGCTCGGTGGGCGGCCGCCCCTACGTCCCTGGCGTCCCGGTCGGCACCGTGTCGGCCGTGACCACCCAGCCCGGTTCGCTCACCCCGACCGCGCTCGTCAAGCCGTTCGCCGACTTCACCGGCCTTGGCGTCATCGGTGTGGTGGTAAGCAAGTGACACGAGAGGTCTCCGTCGTCCGGAAGGCGCTCGCGGCCGTCATCCTTGCCGTGGCCCTCTTCGCCGCCGTCGTCATCCAGCTCACCGTGGTGAACCGGCTACCGCTCCCCGGCCCAGTTGACCAGGGAAGCACTGGCGCGCCGGACCTGGTGCTCCTGCTCGTCGCCGCGATCGCCGTCGCCACCGGCCCGGCGACCGGTGCCTTCACCGGCTTCGCCGGCGGCCTGGCGCTCGACATCGCACCGCCCGCCGCCCACTACGCCGGCGAGTACGCGCTGGTCTTCTGCCTGGTCGGCTACGCCGCGGCCCGCGTCGTGCGGGCCGTCAGGGACAGGACGGGCGAGCATGACCCGATCACCGCCTTCACTGTCATGGCCATCGCCGTGGCGGCCGGCGAGGCGGGCAAGGCCGCCCTCGGCATGCTGCTTTCCGACCCGAACGTGACAAGCGCCGCGGTCCGCTCGGTGCTGCCCGCCGCGATCCTCTACGACCTGCTGCTTTCGCCGCTGGTGTACTGGCTGGTCGCCCGCGTTACGCACGGCGCCGTTGGCTGGCGCGCGGCGCCGGGGCGCGCCCCGGCGCCGGAGTTCGGCGCCCTCCAGCCGGCCTCGGTGTTCAGGCAGGCGTCGGCCGGCGCCGCACCGAAGCTGCGGTTCGCCGGCACGGGGGAGAGCTACGGAAGCCAGTCACTGCCGCGCCGGGTCCCGAAGCTGCGGCTCTCCGGCACGGGAGAGAGCCACCGAAGCCAGTCACCGGCGCGCCGGGTCCCGAAGCTGCGGCTATCCGGCGCCCGCTCGGCAGTCAGCATCAGAACGACTGCGGCTGGCTCTCCCGGCGCCCCGTTGTTCCTGGCCGGCGGCCGGACCCGGAGGCTGAACTTCGCGGGAGACCTCCCGGTTCGTTCGGGAACGCGAGCGTCGCAGGCCCGGACCCCGGGGAAGAACTGGCTGCGCAAGGCCGCGTCACCGACCGTGCCAGCCACGAAGCGGGCGGCGCGCGGCCCGGCCAGAGGATGGCTCCGCTCGACGAGCCCTGACGGGAAGCGGGGCGGACGCGCGGGCGGGTCAGCCGGCGGCCTCCCGCGTGGCTTCATGGGCGCCCCCAGTTCCGGATCCTCTCGGATCGCCGTGCGGCCGGCCAGGTCCCCGGCTGAGGCCCTCGCGGCCCGCTCGGCACCGTCCGGCCTGTCCGCGCTGTCCGGCGCGGGAACGCCCCTGGCCCGCCGCCGCTCCCCGCGCGCCGGCTGGCTCCGCGGCTCCGGATCGGCCGTCCCCGCGTTTTCCGCGCGGCGGCTATCCCCGCGTCGCGGCTGGCTCGGCGGCGCCAGCCGCCCGCGCACCGTCATCGGCTCAGGCGTAGGCGGCACCCGCGGCACGTTCCGGCGTGGCCGCACCGCCCGGGGCAACTGGTACGCCGCGTCCCCGTCGGGTGCGTGGCTGCGGCGCGGCCGTCACCCGTGGCGCAAGCGCCGTCATCTCCCGGGGGGGCGACCCCCCGTACCCCCCGGTGCGCGCGCGATGGCAAAAGGCGCCATCCCCGCGCGCCCCCGAGAACCTCGGCTGTTCATGTTGCTGGGAGGCCGCCGGTGATCCCGCGTTCTCGTCGTCGGCTGCTCGGCCTGTACGTGGTCGCCCTGGCCATGCTCGTCGTCCTCGGCGGGCGGCTGTGGTACCTCCAGGTGCTCGACACCACGCAGTACAAGTCACTCGCCCGGGCGAACCAGACAAGGACCGTCGTGGTGCCGGCGGTGCGCGGCATGATCACCGACGACACCGGGCAGGCGCTGGTGACCAACCAGACCTCGATGACCGTCTCGGTGAACATGATGCAGCTCGCGCAGACCACGAGCGACGAAGGCAAGGCGGTGCTCGCCAGGCTCGCGCCCCTGCTGCGCATGCCGGATAAGACGCTGACCGAGGAGGTCAGGCTTTGTACCCGCGGCGTCTCCCAGCCCTGCTGGACCGGGTCGCCGTACCAGCCGATCCCGGTCGCGGAGCACGTGAGCGATGCGATCGCGCTGCAGATCATGGAAGAGCCGACGCTGTTCCCCGGCGTCACCGCGCAACTTTCGCCGCTGGTGGACTATCCCATGCCGGCCGGCGCGAACCCGGCCCAGGTCCTCGGCTACCTCCAGCCGATCACCCAGGCGGAGATGGCGAAGCAGCACCTCCCAGAGACCGGGTTCGCCAGCGATGACCTGGTCGGCCAGTCGGGCCTGGAAGCGCGGTACAACGCGGCGCTGACCGGCAAGCCCGGCAAGCAGGTCGTGTCGGTGAACGCGGCGGGCGACGTGCTCGGCGCCGTCGGCGGCACCCAGGCCCAGACCGGGGACACGCTGGTGACCTCGCTGAACGGTGGCGTCCAGCAGATCGCACAGCAGGCGCTTGACAGCGCGATCGCCAGGTCACGTGCGTCGGGCAACTCCGCCAACCAGGGCGCCGCCGTCGTGGAGACAACCACGGGCCGGATCGTCGCGATGGCCAGCTACCCGGACTACAACCCGAACGTGTGGACCAGCGGGATCTCCCAGCAGGAGGTTAACTACCTGTTCGGCGTCGGCTCCGGGGCCAGCTCCGGCGAGCCGGCGGTGAACTGGGCGACCCAGGGGCAGTACGCGCCTGGCTCCACGTTCAAGGTCACCTCGACCGCCGCCGCGGTCGCCAACGGGTTCCCGCTGAACGGGCTCTACGCGTGCCCGGCCTCGGTGAACATCGCCGGCCACAAGTTCATCAACGACGGCAACCCGAACGAGGGCGACATGTCGTTCTCCGAGGCGCTGATCCAGTCGTGCGACACGGTGTACTACGACGTCGGCTACCAGATGTGGCAGAAGGACGACACCAAGGCCAACACCAAGCTGAACCCCAACGCGCCGGTCCAGAAGATGCAGCAGATGGAGCTCGACTGGGGCTTCGGCACCAACACCGGCGTCGACCTGCCAGCAGAGTCCACCGGCACGATCCCGACCCGCCAGTGGCTCTACAACATGTGGGAAGCCAACGCGCACAAGGGCCAGAACTGGTGCAAGAACGGCAAGGCCAACGGCTCTTACGTGCAGCAGATCGAGTACGACGACTGCCAGAGCGGGTGGGTGTGGGAGCCGGGCCAGGCGGCGATCGCGGCGATCGGCCAGGGCTACGTGACCGCGACACCGCTCCAGCTCACCAACGCCTACGTCGCCCTCGCCGACGGCGGCACGCTGTACGCGCCAAGGATCGGCGAGGCCCTGATGACCCCCGCGGGCAAGGTGGCGCAGAAGATCGACCCGCCGGTGGCCCGCAAGCTGCCCGTCTCGTCGGGGACCCTCGCCTACATGCGCACCGCCCTGGCGGGCGTGGTGAGCCAGGGCACCGCGGCCGGCGCGTTCGGCGGATTCCCGCTGAACCAGGTCTGCGTGGCGGGCAAGACCGGTACCGCGCAGATCATGGGCAAGAACGCGACCTCGGTGTTCGCGTCCTTCGCCCCCTGCAACAATCCCAAGCTCGTGGTCGTGGTCATGCTGCCGGACTCCGGCTACGGCGCGGACGCGGCGGCCCCCTCGGTCCGCCAGATCTGGGACGGCATCTTCGGCCTTGAGGGCAAGAAGGCGGCCATGCCAGGCGGCAACCTCCCGGCGCTGCCCAAGCTGACCGCGACCTCCGTAAAGGCCACCACGTCGGGGAAGCTCAGTGCGTCCGTGAAGGCCAGTGCGTCCGTGAAGGCCAGTGCGCCGGGAAAGGCCAGTGCGCCGGGAAAGGGGAGTGGCAAGTGAGCAGCGCCGGGCTGCCGTCCCGTGGCTGGGCAGGCCCGCGGGTCGGCACGTTCGCCCCGCGCCACCGGTCGGCCCTCGCGCGGGCGTTCGCCAGGGGCGGCGTCGCGCGGTCCTGGGACTGGCCGCTGATCTTCGTCACCTGCGGGCTGACCGTGCTCGGCACGCTGCTCGTCTGGGCGGCGACCGAGTCGTCGCTGCGCCAGGCGGGCCTCGACCCGCACTCGTACCTGAAGAAGGCGGCCCTGTGGGCCTTTCTCGGCCTGATCCTGATGTTCGTCACCGCGTCGATCGACTGCCGGCGGATCAGGCGCTGGACCCCGGTGCTCTACGGCACGTCCCTGCTGCTCCTGCTCGCGGTGCTCGCCGCCGGCCAGTCGGTGAACGGCGCGAAGGCGTGGATCGCCCTGCCCGGCGGCTTCCAGGTTGAGCCGTCGGAGTTCGCCAAGCTCGGCCTGATCCTGTCCGCCGCCTGGCTGCTGTCGCGGCGCAAGCTGCCGACCGGCCGCGCGACGATCAAGGACGTGCTCTTCACGTTCCTCGCGGCCGCCCCGCTGATCGCCCTGGTCGAGAAGGAACCCGCCCTCGGCGTCACGCTGGTCCTGGTGTTCACCCTGGCCGGCATGATCGTCGTGTCCGGCATCCGGATCTACTGGGTGCTCGGCGGCCTCGCGGGGGTCTCGGGCGCCATCTACACGGTCTCCAAGCTGCACCTGCTCAGGGGCTACCAGCTGACCCGGCTGACCGCGTTCCTGCACCCGGAGCAGAACCTGGCCGGTGCCGGCTACAACGGCATCCAGGCCAAGATCGCGGTCGGCTCGGGCGGCCTCTACGGCCAGGGCCTCTTCCACGGCACGTTCACCGGCGGCAACTTCGTCCCGTCGGTGCAGACCGACTTCATCTTCACGGTCGCGGGGGAGGAACTCGGCTTCGTCGGCAGCGCGGTCATCGTCGCCCTGCTCGCCTTCATCGTCTTCCGCGCGATCCGCGCCGCCCAGCTGGCCGACGACATGTTCGCCATGCTGGTGGCGTCCGGCGTGGCGGTCTGGTTCGCCTTCCAGTCGTTTGTGAACATCGGCATGACGATTGGCATCATGCCGATCACGGGCCTACCGCTCCCGTTCGTGTCCTACGGCGGCTCCGCCATCTTTGCCGACATGATCGCGATCGGCCTCCTCCAGTCCGTGCGACGCCACCACGCCCTGTTCACCTGACCGGGCCACGCCGGTGCGAGCGCGTCCCGCTACGGGCCGGGCGCACGAGCGTCACCGGGGTCCGCGCCGGCGGGGCACTGGCGGCCCGCGCGGTGCGCCGCAGGAAGATGCTGCGTTCCGCGAAGGTCCAGGCGACGGTGGTGAGCAGGTAGATGGCGGCGGCCAGGGGTGCGAACGCGGCGATGACCACGGTCAGGTACGGGAGCACCAGCGTAACCAGGCCTGCCGTCTTGCTGCCTGCCGCCGGCGCCACGGCGGGGGTGGCGGCCCGCTTCGCCAGCCGGGCCGATAGCCAGCACAGGGCGGCGAGGACAGCGAAGACCGCGAGGAAGAGCGCGTCGTGGACGCTGAGCAGGCCGGCCGCGGGCAGCCAGTGCGCGCCGAGGGGGACGCCGAACAGGCCGTCGGACAGCAGCTGGTTCTGCGCGCCGCCCACGGTGGCGGAGCGGAAGAGCAGGTACGTCACGCTCAGGAACGGCCACTGGGCCAGCAGCGGGAGGATGCCGGAAAGCGGGCTGGTGCCTTCGCACTTGTACAGGGCGGTCACCTCGCGGTTGAAGCGCTCCGGCTGGCGGCCGTAGCGCGTGCGCAGGGACTGGACCTGGGGCGCGAGCCGGGCCATGGCGGCCTGGCCGCGCAGTGCGCGGAACGACAGCGGGGAGATCAGCAGCCGGACCACGGCGGTGAACAACACGATCGCGGCGGCCGCGGCCAGGCCGCCGGAGGCGGGGGTGAGCAGGTGCGTGAGGGCGAAGACGAGGTGATACGCGGCGTCGACCGGGACGCCAAGGAAACCGAACATGACAGGGGGCCTTCCAGCTCGGGACGGAAACGGGCTGGAGACGGCCGCAGACAGCGCGGCAGCAGGCTAACCGCAGGACGAAAGTGCCGTCGGGATGCGGTAGCCGGCACCGGGCCGGGACGCCGGGCGCGGTTATCCGCGCCCGGGCAGGGGCTGTCAGGCGGCCGCCGGGGCCGCCGAGGGCGCTCTGGGCCTGGACCTGCCGCGGGCACCGGGGTCGCGCAGGCGGAGGAACGCGACGCGCCAGGACTTGTCGCGCAGCGCGGTGACGCGGCGAACGACGGGGACCGCGGCCGGGGTATCGCCGGCCCGGACGGCCACGGCGACGCAGCCCGCCGCCACGACGGCCAGCACGGCGACCGCCAGCACCGCAAGGCGCTGCGGAGTCACCGGGTCGCCAAGCAGCAGCTGGCCGGCCAGCTCGCCAAGCGAGATCAGGCCGACGGCCGCAAGCACGCCGATCACGCCGGCACGCGCGCCTCTCCGCACCCTCTCAGCATATGGGCACAAGGCGGCCCGGTCGAGGACGATGGTAAGCCGCGGTGACCCGGCAGCGCGGTGCCGGCTACCGTCAACCTATGGCCCGATCGACCGAGATCTGGGATGTGGCCGTCATCGGCGCTGGGCCGGCGGGGGCCATGGCCGCTCTTGCGGCGGCTTCGCAGTGCAAGCGTGTCGTCATTCTGGAACGTTTCGGGATCCCGCGCTACAAAACCTGTGCCGGCGGCCTGGTCGGCGCCGCCGTGAATGCGCTTCCCGCCGGATTTGCCCCGCCCGTTCAGGCCACTGCTACATCGTTTACATTCTCCCTGCGCGGCTGGCCGGAAAGAACTAAGACCTCGAGTGCGCCACTTGTCAAGTTGGTGCGCCGAGATGAGTTTGACGCATCGCTCGTTGACGCGGCGGTCGCCGCCGGGGCGGTAGCCTGCGACAACACAATCGTCACGAATTTGACCGCCGAAGATGACGTGATGCGCGTAACCACTCGAAATCAAGGTGATCTGCGCGCGCGAGTAGTTGTCGGCGCGGACGGCAGCGCCGGCCGGTCCGCCGCTTATGTTGGCGTCGTGCTGGACCAGGTGGACCTGGGGCTTGAGGTTGAGCTGGTTACGCCGAGCGATCAGGCAGGAGACTGGGCCAGCCGGATACTCATTGACTGGGGAACCATTCCCGGCGCATATGCCTGGGTCTTCCCCAAGGGCGGTACCCTGTCCGCCGGCGTCATCGCCGAGCGCGGCCACCCGGACCTAACGCGGTCTTACCTTAGCGATTTCCTCGCGCGTCTCGGCCTGGACCAGCAGGAAGCCGTGGTGAGTTCCGGCCACCTGACCCGGTGCCGGACCCCGGACTCGCCGCTGTACCGGGACCGGGTACTGGTCGCGGGCGATGCCGCCGGGCTGCTGGAGCCGTGGACGCGCGAGGGCATCTCGTTCGCCCTGCGCTCCGGCACCATGGCGGGCCGGGCCGCCGCGCAGGCCGCCGCGGCCGCCTCCGCCGCCGCGGTCACCACGGTCATGACTGCCTACGCCGAGGAAATTTCCGCGACGCTGGCACCGGAGATGAGCGCGGGACGCATGCTCATGCGAGCGTTTACCCGCCATCCGCGGATCTTCTATCTGGCGATAATTCTCTTGCCCAAGGCCTGGGACTTCGTCGTGCGCACGATCTCGGGAGACACAAGCTTTGCCGCTGTCACAAAATGGCGCCTCGCCCGCATGCTCCTGCTGGCGCTTGGATCCGGCGCGCGGCCCGCAAAGCGGGCACCGCGCGGTGGCGGTTAGGGCTCTGCCCGCGCATGGCATCTGGCGCTGAGTCGCCGGTCGTGGTGGTGTTGTGGCCAGCCAGCCGGCCAGCCAGCCGGCCAGCCCAGCGCAGTCGTGGCCCGGGCCGTCGCCCGGCCAGTCCCGCCATGCGCGGTGGCCAGGGGCACGATCGCGGAAACTTTTTCCTTCCCGGTAATTCCGCAGCGTATGACCCAATGTCGTTTAGCTAACGTCGCCGCCGTCGCCGCCGTCGCCGCCGTCGCCGCCATGGGCCGTCTCGTATGCCCGGTTCGCCGGGTGCACCCGTGGCCGTAACGTGGAAACTCCGCGTTACGTGGAGCTTCCGCACGTGCTACGCGTGCTTTATTCAAGGCCGCGTAGTTAGGCGGGGCGGCTGGTTGTCAAGTGCTGGGGTGTACGGCGTGTCGCGGTGAGACGGGAACGGGACCTCTGGTACATCGGGGAATCCGCCAAGATCCCCCCTT
>JAWWPV010000540.1:0-12668 GCA_033854775.1 Trebonia sp. | reverse complement strand
GTGGTCGCCCGACGGCACGAAGGTCGCGTTCGGTGCCCCCGTCGACCTGCGGGCCGCGCCCGGCGAGGATGACGCGGCGCGGGCCAGGCGGGCCGGGGCGCCGTCGCGGGCGACCCGGCTCGACTACAAGGCCGACGGTACGGGGCTGCTGCGCACCGTCCGCAGGCACCTGCACGTCCTCGACCTCGCCGACGGCACGGTCAGGCAGGTGACCGAGGGCGACTGGCAGGCCAGCGACCCCGTCTGGTCGCCGGACTCGGCGAGGCTGGCGTTCGGCGCTGCCACCGCGCCCGACGCGGACCTCACCTACCGCGCCCCCGTTTACGTCACCGACGTGTCCGGCCCGTTCGCCAAGCCACGGATCGTCGCCCTTGAGCACGGGTACGGCGCGCCCGTCGCGTGGACGCCGGACGGCTCGGCGCTGATCGCCGTTGGCCGCGAAATTGACAAAAAGGGGCCAAACGGGCACGTGCAGCTGCTTCGCGTCGCACTCCCGGTTCCCCCGTGTGGCGAAGCCGACAAGGGGATCATCGACCTGGCCGACTCGCTCGACAGGAACGTGATGCCCGGTGGAGCGGGATATCCGGGAGGAAAGCCGCAATTCGCGGATGACGGGGACACCGTGGTCTTTTGCGTCCGGGACCGGGGCTGCAGCCACTTGTACGCGGCGCCGACCGACGGTAGCGCCACCCCCCGTCCGGTGGTGACTGGCGCGGGCCGCGTCGTTTCCGGGCTCTCGGTGTCGGGCGGCAGGGCCGCCGTCGCGCTCGCCACGCCGGACAGCTACGGCGAGATCGTCCTCGTCGAGCTTGGCGCGGGCACCGAGACGGTCATCACCGGGCACGGTGCCAGCCAACACGGGGCTGGCCAGCACGGTGCCAGCCAGCACGGGGCCAGCCACGATGACGTCACGCTCTACGTCCGCCAGGAGCGGGAGTTCGCGATCTCCGACGGCGGCACCGTGCAGGGCTGGCTGATCCGCGACCCGGATGCGGCCGGTCCCGGGCCCGTGCTGCTTGACGTGCACGGCGGGCCGCACAACGCCTGGAACGGTGCCGCCGACCCGGCGCACCTGTACCATCAGGTCCTCGCCGAGCGCGGGTGGACCGTGCTCATCGTGAACCCAAGGGCGTCCGACGGGTACGGTGAGGCGTTTTACACCGCGACTACCGGGGCCTGGGGCGTCAGCGACGCTCTCGACTTCCTTGAGCCGCTCGACGCGCTTGTCGCGGAAGGGATCGCGGACCCCGCCAGGCTCGCCGTGACCGGGTACTCCTACGGCGGGTACATGACCTGCTACCTGACAAGCAGGGACGGGCGGTTCGCCGCCGCCGCCGCCGGCGGTTGCGTCAGCGACCTGCGGAGCATGGCGGGGACCTCCGACATGGGGCACGGGTTGTCAGACTCCGAGTGGGGCTTTAAATCCCCCGCTGGGCGGGACTTCTCGGCGAGCGATCCGATCGCCCGGGTGACCGACGTGCGCACGCCGACGCTGCTGCTGCACGGCGACGCCGACATGCGGTGCCCCGTCGGGCAGGCCGAGCAGTGGCACGTCGCCCTGCGCGAACTCGGCGTCGACACGCAACTCGTCCGGTACCCGGGCGCGTCACACCTGTTCATTCTCGACGGGATGCCGTCACATCGAATCGACTACAACCAGCGGGTGGTGGACTGGGTGGAGCAGTACGCAAGCGAGACCAAGCGGCCGAAGATCGACGGCGCGCACTGGGAGCGGCGCCTCGCGGTGCTTGCCGAGCGGCACAAGGTTCCCGGCGCGTCCCTCGGGATCCTGCGCCTAGGGGCAGACGGGCGGCCGGACGAGGTCATCGAGGCCGCCTACGGGTACGCGAACTTCCCGGCGAAGATCGAGGCGACGACCGACACGCTGTTCCAGATCGGGTCCATGTCCAAGGTGTGGACCGCGACGCTCGCCATGCAGCTCGTCGATGAGGGCAAGCTCGACCTCGACGCGCCCGTCGCCGAGGTCCTGCCGGAACTGCGGCTCGCCGACGCCGAGGTCGCCAAGACCGTCACCATGCGGCACCTGCTCAACCACACGAGCGGCATCGACGGCGACGTGTTCACCGACACCGGCCGCGGCGACGACTGCGTGGAGCAGTACGTCGCCCTGCTGTCCGGGCAGAAGCAGAACCATCCGCTGGGCGTCACGTGGTCGTACTGCAACGCCGGCTTCGTCCTCGCCGGGCGGGTCATCGAGAAGCTGACCGGGCTCACCTGGGACGCCGCGCTCAGGCAGAAGATCTACGCGCCGCTCGGGCTGAAGCACACAGTAACGCTGCCGGAGGAGGCGCTGCTGTTCCGCACCGCCGCCGGGCACGTCGACGTCACCGGCGACCCGGTCCTCGCCCCGGCCTGGCAGCTGCCCCGCTCGCTCGGCCCGGCCGGGCTGATCTGCTCCACGCCCGCCGACGTCCTCGCGTTCGCCAGGATGCACCTGGCCGGCGGGCTGGCCGCCGACGGCACCCGCGTCCTGTCGGCGGAGAGCACCCAGGCCATGACCCAGCTTGAGGCCGACCTGCCGGACAAGTACTCACTCGGCGACTCCTGGGGCATCGGCTGGATCCGCTTCGGCTGGGACTCCCGCCGGCTCGTCGGGCACGACGGCAACACCATCGGCCAGGCCGCGTTCCTGCGCGTGCTGCCGGAAGCCGGGCTCGCGGTCACCCTGCTCACCAACGGCGGGCATGCCCGCGACATGTACTACGAGCTCTACCGGGAGATCTTCGCCGAGCTTGGCGGCGTCGACATGCCAGCGGCGATCGAGCCGCCCCCGGTATCAGCAGAGGAGGGGCCCGTCGAGGCGGACATCACCCCGCACCTGGGCACCTACGAGCGGGCCGGGGTGATCATGGAGGTTATGTCCGGCACGGAGAAGCACGATGGGCCGACGCTGCGGACCACGGTGACCGGGCCGATCGCGGAGATGGTGCCGGACCCGGTGGACGAGTACGCGATGACCCCCGTCGGCCCCGACCTGTGGCTGGTGCGGGAGCCCGGCACGCAGACCTGGGCGCCGGTCACCTTCTACGCGCTGCCCACCGGCGAGAAGTACCTGCACTTCGGCGTGCGCGCCACCCCGAAGGTCTGAGGCGTGGATCGTTCCACGCTGGTCGCCACGATGTCGGCGAGGCTGCCCGCCATCCTCGCCGACATCGAGACGCTGGTGCGATGCGAGTCACCGTCCTCCGTTCCTGATGCCGTGGCTAAGAGCGCGGACCTCGTCGCGGCCGTCGGACAACAGCACCTCGGGACCGCTCCTGAGCTGATCGTCCTTGACGACTGCCCGCACCTGCGGTGGCGGTTCGGAGACGGGCAGGCTCGGGTTCTTTTGCTCGCCCATCACGACACCGTGTGGCCCCTCGGGTCGCTGGAGACGCACCCGTTCTCCGTCGCCGACGGGGTGCTGCGCGGGCCCGGGTGCTTTGACATGAAGGCGGGGCTCGTGCTCGCGCTGCACGCCCTCGCGGTGCTCGGCGTCCCCGACGGGGTGACGTTGCTTGTCACTGGCGATGAGGAGCTCGGGTCGCCGTCATCGCGCGGGCTGATCGAGGCCGAGGCGGCCGGCTGCCTGGCGGCGCTCGTGCTCGAGGCGTCGGCCGACGGCGGCGCGCTCAAGACCGCGCGCAAGGGCGTGTCGCTGTACCAGGTACGGGCCGTGGGGCGGGCGGCGCACGCCGGGCTTGAACCGGAGCGCGGTGTCAACGCGACCGTCGAGCTCGCCCGCCAGGTCCTGACGGTCGCCGGGCTCGCGGACGCGGCGCTCGGCACGACCGTGACGCCGACGGCGCTGTCGTCGGGGACGGTGGCGAATACCGTGCCCGCCGCCGGGGCGTTCTCCGTGGACGCGCGGATGTGGGACACCGCCGAGCAGGCGCGCGTCCACGTGGCGATGAGCTCGCTGCTGCCCGCCGTGCCCGACGCGGTGCTGCAGGTCAGCGGCGGGCCCAACCGGCCGCCGCTGCCCGCGTCGTCCTCGGCCGGGCTGTTCTCCCTCGCGTCGTCGGTCGCCGCCGAGCTCGGTCTCGCGCCGCTGAAGTCCGCGTCGGTCGGTGGCGCGTCCGACGGGAACTTCACCGCGGGCGTCGGGACGCCGACCCTTGACGGGCTTGGCGCGGCCGGCGGCGGTGCGCACGCCGATCACGAGCACGTGCTGGTCGACGCGCTGCCCGGGCGGGCCGCACTGCTCGCCGCGCTGATCGACGACGTCCTGGCGGGCGGGCTTGCGCCGGAGGCGCTCGCGACCGAGGGGAACGCATGACGCTTGACGTGCTCGCCGACGCCGACGAGGTCGCCGCCCGGGCGGCCAAGGCGGCGGGCGTCGTCATCAGGGAGCTTGAGTCGCTGGCCGAGCTCGAGGCGATGACCGCGCTGTTCGACGAGATATGGGAACCAGACGCTGGCAACCCCTCCATGCGGCTTGACCTGCTGCGCGCGATGACCAAGGCGGGCAACTACGCTTCCGGCGCGTACGACGTGGCGAGCGGTGCGCTCCTCGGGGCCTGCGTCGGCTTCTTCGGGCCGCCTTCCCGCGCGGAGCTGCACAGCCACATCGCGGGGGTGGTGCCCGCCGGGCTCGGCCGGTCGGTGGGGTTCGCGCTGAAGCTGCACCAGCGGGCGTGGTGCCTGCGCTGTGACGTGCGGGTGATCGCGTGGACCTACGACCCCCTGATCAGGCGGAACGCGTACTTCAACCTGGTCAAGCTCGGCGCGCGGCCCGTGGAGTACCTGCGGAACTTCTACGGCGTGATGGACGACGTGATCAACGGCGGGACGGAGACCGACCGGATGCTCGTGCACTGGGACCTGCGGTCGGTCGCCGCGGCGGACGCGAGCGCGGGGAAGCCAAGGCCCGCGTCGTTCGCCCACGAGCGGGCGCGCGGTGCGGTCGTGGCGCTCTCCGATGACGGCGACGGCCTGCCCGTGCCTGGTCTTCCGCTGGCGGGCGGGTCGGGAACGCGGACGCCGTTGCCTCCCGGGGGGGCGGCCTTCAAGCACGGGGGGCTCCCGCCCCCCGTCCCCCCTGGCCCCCGTACCCCCCGGCTGCTTGTCGGCGTGCCCGCCGACATCGAGGCGATGCGCCTGTCCGATCCCGCGCGGGCGGCGGCCTGGCGGACCGTGCTGCGGGACGTGCTTTCACCGCTCATCGCCGGCGGCGGGCGCGTGACGGGCTTTGACCGAAGTGGCTGGTACGTGGTTTCCATGGGAAGGGAAGAAAGATGAAGCTGACCGGGGTTGAGCTGCGGCGGATTTCCATTCCGCTGGTCGCGCCGTTCCGTACCTCGTTCGGGGTGGAGACCACGCGCGACATCCTGCTGCTGCGCGCCGTGCTTAGCGGTACTGGGCTCGACGGTACTGGGCTCGACGGGCAGGCGGAGGGGTGGGGCGAGTGCGTCGCCCTGTCCGACCCGCTGTACTCGTCGGAGTACGTGGACGCGTCGGTCGACGTGCTCAAGCGGTTCATGCTGCCCAAGCTCTTCTCGCTGGATCACGTCGACGGTGCCGCCGTCGGGCCGGCGCTCGAGCCGTTCAAGGGGCACTGGATGTCCAAGGCCGTCATCGAGACCGCGGTGCTCGACGCGGAACTGCGCGGCACCGGGCGGTCGTTCGCCCGGGAGCTCGGCGCGACGAAGGACCGGGTGCCGTGCGGGGTGTCGGTCGGCATCCACAACTCGGTAGGCGCGCTACTCGAATCCGTCGACGGGTACGTGTCGGCCGGCTACGTCCGGATCAAGCTGAAGATCCAGCCAGGCTGGGACCTTGAGCCTGTCCGCGCCGTGCGGGAGCGGTTCGGCGAAGACCTGCTGATCCAGGTGGACGCGAACACCGCCTACACGCTCCAGGACGCGCGGCACCTCGCCAGGCTGGACGAGTTCGGCCTGCTGCTGATGGAACAGCCGCTGCCCGAGGAGGACGTGCTCGGGCACGCGGAGCTCGCCCGCCAGGTCAAGACGCCGATCTGCCTCGATGAGTCGATCACCTCGGCGCGGACCGCGGCGGCGGCCATCACGCTCGGGGCCTGCTCGATCATCAACATCAAGCCGGGCCGGGTCGGCGGGTACCTGGAGGCGCGGCGCATCCACGACCTGTGCCTCGCGCACGGGATCGCCGTCTGGTGCGGCGGGATGCTGGAGACCGGGCTCGGCCGTGCGGCCAACATCGCCCTCGCCGCGCTGCCCGGGTTCACCTTGCCCGGTGACACCTCGGCGTCTGACCGCTACTACAAGACCGACATCACCGAGCCGTTCGTGCTGTCCGCCGACGGGTACCTGGACGTGCCCGCCGGGCCCGGGCTCGGGGTCACGCCGCTGCCCGAGGAGCTCGCGGCCGTGACTACCTGGACCGAGTGGGTGGCGGCCTAGCGGGTAGCGTCTGGTGGGTGACCATGCGCCCCCAGCCGAGCCTGCACCGCGTCCTCGACGACCTGGGCGCGACGCTGCTTGACCTGGTGTGCGCCCCGTCCCGGTCAGCGTCCGATGAGATCGGCGGCGTCGCGATCCATGACCCCGTCGACGAGCCGGTGCTGCCAAGCCGGGCGCTCGTGCTCGGGGTCGGGGTGCACGCGCCGTCGGACACCGCCTCGCTCCTGGTGTCACTGGGCAAGCACGAGGCCGCCGGGCTGGTGCTGCGGTCGCCGGTGACCGTTGACGAGGCCGTGGCGGCGGCCGTCGAGTCGTCCGGCGTGGCGCTGCTGGCGCTGACCAGGGGTGCGTCGTGGACGCAGCTCGCCGCGCTGCTGCGGTCGCTGCTCGCCGAGGGCGACGTCGGCGACGACGGGCCGGAAACCCTGGGCGGCATCCCGTCCGGTGACCTGTTCTCCGTGGCCAACGCGGTCGCCGCGCTGATCGACGCGCCCGTCACGATCGAGGACCGCTCGTCGCGGGTGCTCGCGTTCTCCGGACGGCAGGACGAGGCGGACCGGTCACGCGTCGAGACGATCCTCGGCCGGCAGGTACCCGAGCGGTACTCGCGGATGCTCGCCGAGCGCGGCGTGTTCCGCGAGCTGTACCGCTCCGACCAGCCGGTGTACATCGAGCCGCCGCCGGGCGCCGGGCTGCCCGACTGGGCGCTGCCCCGCGCCGCCGTCGCCGTGCGGGCCGGGGACGAGGTACTCGGGTCGATCTGGGCCGCGGTGCGGGAGCCGCTGACGGCGGACCGGGCGCGGGCCATGTGCGACGCCGCCCGGCTCGTCGCGCTGCACCTGCTGCGGATCCGGGCCGGGGCGGACGTGTCGCGGCGGCTGCGGGCCGACCTGGTGTCGACCGCGCTTGAGGGTGGGACCGGGGCGTTCGAGGCGGTGCGGCGGCTCGGGCTCGCCGACCAGCCGGTCGTAGTGCTCGCCCTGGCGGTCACCGATCCAGCCGAGCGGGCGCGGCTCGCCGACGCCCTCGCCATGCACCTGTCGGCGATCCACCCCCGGTGCGCCGCCGCGCTCGTCGGGGACGTGGCGTACGGGCTGATCCCGGTCGTGCCTTCCGGTGCCATGGGCGCCGCCGGCTCCGCCGATGGGGCCGACGGGGCGGACGGTGAACTGCGCGCGGTGCGGATCGCCACCGGCTTCCTCGACCGGGTCGGTGACCGGTCGCGGCCGGTGATCGGGATCGGCCAGGTGGCGTTCGACGCCGCCGGGCTGCCCGCCGCCCGGGCGTGCGCGGACCGGGTACTGCGCGTGCTGCGGGGGGCCGAGGCTAACGGCGCCGGCCCGGAGAGCAGGGGACGGCGGGTCGCCCGGCTCGCCGACGTGCACGCCGAGGCGCTGCTCATGGAGCTGCGGGACCTCGCCGCCGCGCACGGCGACCGCCCGACCGGGCCCGTCGCGCGGCTGTCCGCGTACGACGCCGAGCACGGTACGAACCTGGTCGAGACGCTGCGCGCGTGGCTTGACGCGTTCGGGGACGTGGCGGCGGCGTCCGCGGCGATGTTCGTGCACGCGAACACGTTCAGGTACCGGCTGCGGCGGCTGACCGAGGTAAGCGGGATCGACCTGACCGACCAGGAGCAGCGGTTCGCGGCGATGCTGCAGCTCAGGGCCGTATACCCGGCCAATCGCGGGCGCCCCGTGGAGAGCCGTGGGTAGGACAGGAATGGGCAGGAGTCGACATGACCGTCGAGATCAAGTCGGTGTTCGACGCGGCAGGTGCCTCGGGGTTCCTGCACGCCCGCGAGGTGGGTGTGCGGGGCGGTCCCGAGGTGTGCCTTGGCGCGGACGACCCGGTCGTGCTCGCCTCCGTCTTCAAGATCGCCGTCGCGGTGGCGTACGCCCGCGAGGTTGCCGTCGGCCGGCTCGAGCCCACCGCACGGACCACGGTCACCGGGCGGTACCGCATCGGCGGGATCGGGACAGCGGGGTGCGCCGACGACGTCCAGATGAGCTGGCGCGACCTGGCGCTCAACATGATGGTGATGAGCGATAACGCCGCGACCGACGTGATCTATCACCGTGTTGGGCGGTCCGCGGTCGACCAGGTGCTGGCCGACGTCGGCCTGGAGCATACGCGGGTGATCGGCTGCTGCGAGGACCTGTTCGCGTCGATCTTTACCGACCTCGGCCGGGAGCCAGGCGCCGACATCGACGAGACGCTGGCCGCGGTGACACCCGAGCAGCTGTGGAACCTCTCGGTGCTCGATCCGCGTCGGACCAGTGTGTCGACCCCTCGTAACATCACGACGCTGCTTGACGCGATCTGGACCGACCAGGCGGCCTCGCCAGAGGCGTGCCTGACCGTCCGTGACATCATGGCCAGGCAGATCTGGCCACACCGGCTGACCTCGGGCTTCCCTTCCGGCGTAACGATCGCCGCCAAAACGGGAACGCTGCCCGCCGTGCGCAACGAGTGCGGCGTGGTGACCTACCCAGACGGCCGCCAGTACGCCGTCGCCGTCTTCACCCGTTCTCGCGTTCTCGACGACCGGCAGCCCCAGGTCGATGCCTCGATCGGCACGGCTGCCCGCCTCGCGGTGGAACACCTGCGGGATCTCTCCGGGTGATCACAGCCCTAGGACGGACCGACGAAGACGCAGAAGAGGTGGCCCGCCGGGTCGGTGTAGATGCGGAGGCGCTCGGCTTCGTCATCCGAGCGGTCGTGGCGCAGGGTCGCGCCCAGGCGCAGGGCACGGTCATGCTGGCGGTCTAGTTCCGCCTTGTCGGGGACGATGATGTCCAGGTGCATCTGCTGCGGGACCTCGTCGTCCGGCCAGGTTGTTTGCTTCAGCCGCTCGACCTGCTGGAAGGCCAGGGCGCGGGCACCGTCGGGGGTAAGCAGGACGAGCCAGTCACGGCCCCGCTCGTCATCGACGCCGTCCGGGGGTGGCTCCTCGCCCGGGCGGTAGCGGAAGCCGAGGAACTCGCGGTAGAACTCGGCGAGCCGGCGCGCGTCGGTGGTGTCAAGCACGACCTGCGCCAGGCGGGGAAAGGGGCTCATCGTTAGAGGAGTGCCTGGTAGACGAGTTGGCGCAGCTGCGAGCGGAGCGGGTGGGCGCTTGACGGGATGAGCTGGGTGAAGAAGCTCACCGTGAGTTCCTCCGCCGGGTCGAGCCAGAAGGAGGTTGAGGCGGCACCGCCCCAGGACAACTCGCCTTCCGAGCAGACGACCTTGCCGGGTACCGGGTCGATGGTGACCGCGAAGCCCAGGCCGAAGCCGGTGCCCGCCTGAGGGGACTCGGCGTTCAGCGGGCGGCCGAAGTGCGCCAGGTCCTTGTTGCCCGGGAGGTGGTTACGGGTCATGTAGGCGACGGTTCGCGGGCTGAGCAGGCGCACGCCGTCCAGCTCGCCCGCCGGGCTGTCCGCCCTGGGGAGCAGCATCTGCATGAAGCGGTGATAATCGCCCGCCGTGGCGACCAGGCCGCCGCCGCCACTGAGCATGACCCGCTTCTTCCGCGCCGCCGCGCCAAGGCCGTCCATCCTGGCGGCCTTGCCGTCCAGGCCCCGGCCGTACAAGGCGGCCAGCCGGCGCAGGTCGTCGGGTTGGGCATAGAACCCGGTGTCGGTCATGCCGAGGGGGCCAAAGATGCGTCGCGCGAAGAACTCATCCAGGCTCTGGCCCGAGGCGACCTCCACGACGCGGCCGAGGACATCGGTGGCGACCGAGTAATTCCATTCGGCGCCCGGCTGGAAGAGCAGGGGCAGGCCGGCCCACAGGTCGCACGCCTCGGCGAGCGTCGTCTTGGGCCGGTCGCCGAGGTCGAAGCCCGCCGCCCGGTACATGGCGTCCACCGGGTGGTTTCTGTGGAAGCCATAGGTGAGCCCGGAGGTGTGCGTGAGCAGGTGATGGATTCGCACCGGCTCGATCGCCGGGACCGTGACCGGGCGCTGGTCGCTGCCGCCGGTGAAGACCCGGACTTCGGAGAAGGCCGGGATGAGCTTGCCGACCGGGTCGGTGAGCTCGAACCGCCCCTCTTCGTAGAGCATCATCGTGGCGACCGACGTAATCGGCTTCGTCATCGAGTAGATGCGCCACAGGGTGTCGGGTGTTACCTCAAGCCCTGCTTCCTTGTCCCGGTGGCCGCCGTGCGCGACGTAGGCCAGCTTGCCGTGCCTGCTGATCGCGAGCAGCCAGCCGTTGAGGAGTCCGGCGTCGACGTAGCGGGCGAAGTTGTCGTCCAGGCGGTGCAGGCGGTCGGACGCGAAGCCGACTTCGGCGGGATCGACCTCGACCTTCAGTTCACTCATGATCGTTCACGGTGCCATAGGAGCGCGTCGGCCGCTAGGGGCGGGGAGCAGAGGCGTCACGGCTGAACGCTGAGCAGTCTGGCGGGGTCGGGCCAGGTGTACCGCAGGCCCTTAGGCTTTCCCCTAAGGCGGGCCGGGTCGCCGCCCGGGGGCAGGACCTCGCGGTTTTCCACGCAGGTGCCGCCGCGGGCGTCGTAGAAGGCTCGGGCGTTGGTGTTCTGCTCAAGCACCCACAGGTAGAGGCCGGACTCGGGCTTCTCTGCATGGACGGTCTGGGCGGTCAGGGACAGCAGCCTTGTCCCGACGCCCTGGCGCTTCAGGCCGTAGACGACGTGCAGGTTGTCGAGAAGGGCGCCCCAGGTGGGGTTGTCGTCCAGGACCGTGTGCGCCAGGCCCACGAGCGTGCGGTCGCCGTCGGCGTCGCTGCCCCGCTGAAGCTCCGCGAGGATCGTGCGGGCCCGCTGGTCGGGCGCGGCGAGGCGGCTGGTCCATAGGTCGAGAAGGAAGCCGGGGGCTTCGTCGTCGAGGAAGGCGTCGGAGTAGGCAACTCGGTAGTGCCGCTGCCAGCTGTCGGTGTGCAGGGCCGCAATGGCCCGGGCGTCGCCGCGCTCGGCCGCCCGGAATCGCAGCTCGTCTGGGGCTGGCATGGGGAGTTCCTCCTCGTGGTCGTCGCCGGCACCCCGAGCCTAGCCAGGACGGTCGCCGGTAGTGCCAGGCTGGCGGGTCAGCGCTGAGTGCCAACGGTCCGCCGTACCTCCGTCGAAGGCGCGGCGGACCGTTCCTGCTACATCGGCAGTAGCTCGAAGATCTCCACCATGCACTTCCCGTCACTGTTGGACAGGAACGGGAGGCCGTCGGTGAGCGCCTTCGCCGCGGCGAGATCGCCGGCCTCGACAATCGTGTAGCCGATCAGGTCGCCGGCTGTTCCTTCAGTGCCGTCATCGCGAACGGACACGCTCGTCCCGAACGGGCTGCCGACGTCGACGAGCGCCGCGGCGGCCTTCTCCATCCAGGCGCCAAACGCGGCCTTACGCTCGGCCCCCTGCTCTGGCATACGGTCGGACATCGGAGTCGCCGGGCCACGGTAGAGGTAGATGAACTTCGCCATGTCGATCGTCCTTTCGAGAACCGGCGTGCCCCATGCACGCCTTCACCGCTGTGGCGGATCTGCCGTAATGACGAACAGCCCTGCCCGGCGCAGACAGCCGCGGGCAACATTTCTCCCGTCGAGGATTTCTTCGGCCGGAATGGTCCGTCGGAGCCCATGCCGTTCGTCAGATACTCGAACCGCTATCCGTCAGTGACTGGAGGGGTTATGCAGTACGCATTGCTTGCATACGGCAGCCAGCGGACCCACGCCGGCCCGGTGGAGGGCGCGATGGCCGACGTGCTCGCCAGGCCATATGTGACCGGCTGGGCTCGTCTGCACGCGGACGGGTCGGCCACGACCGTGCGAAACGGCGAGGGGCGGACGCTGCTCACCGACGGCCCGTTCATCGAGACCAAGGAATTCCTAGCCGGCGTCATTGTGGTGGAGGCCGACAACCTCGACGCTGCGCTCGCCATCGCGCAGGAACTGCAGGACACCAGGACCAGCGGTGCGATCGAGGTACGGCCCATCCTCGAAGCGCTGTTCCATGGCGCTTGAGGGGGTCTTCCGCGAGCACTGGGCCCGGGTGCTGGCCACCCTCGTGGGGATCCTCGGCGACATCGAGCTTGCCGAGGATGCCGCTCAAGAGGCGTTCGCGATCGCGGCCGAACGCTGGCCACGCGACGGGGAGCCGGACAATCCCGTCGGCTGGCTGATCTGGACCGCACGGAACCGGGCGATCGACCACATTCGCCGACAACACGTGCTAGCCGAGAAGACGAAGCTGCTCGCGCGCGAGTTCACCGTGGAATCGGAGGCAACCCTGAACGAGTCAGCCACCTTTCCGGACGAGCGGCTGGAACTGATCTTCACCTGCTGCCACCCCGCGCT
>JAWWPV010000539.1:0-2672 GCA_033854775.1 Trebonia sp. | reverse complement strand
GCCACGCCATCTCGGAGATAACAGCAAGAAGCGCGCCAGCGCCGGGCAGTGCCGGCGCCTGCGCCTGCCTTTAGGTTCGGGAGCGGAGGACGACGACCGCGTGGCCCGCCACCTCGACCTTGGTCTTCGGCAGGAAGCCGATCGCGTCCTTCGGGTCGCCGCGCGGGGTTTCCGTGTCGATCACGATCTCCCAGTCGGAACCGAGCCTGGCCTCGGAGATCGTGAACGCGATCGGGTCGTCGCCCGCGTTGAACAGCAAGAGGAACTTCCTGTCGGTCACCCGGTCGCCGCGCGGGTCCGGCTCGGTGATCGCCGACCCGTTCAGGAAGACGGCCACGGACTTCGCGTACGACGCCCGCCAGTCCGCCTCGGTCATCTCATCGCCGGACGGGGTCAGCCAGGCGATGTCGACCGTGCCCGCGCCCGTGCCGTCACCGCCGCCCGCGTAGGCGCCGGTGAAGAAGCGGCGGCGGCGGAAGACCGCGTGGCGGCGGCGCAGCCGGGCCAGCTTCTGGGTGAAGGCGAGCAGGTCGCGCTCGCCGGCCGCGCGGGACCAGTCCACCCACGAGATCTCGTTGTCCTGGCAGTAGGCGTTGTTGTTACCCGCCTGCGTGCGGCCGATCTCGTCGCCGGCCAGCAGCATCGGGATGCCCTGTGACAGGAAGAGGGTGACAAGGAAGTTGCGCTGCTGCCTCGCGCGCAGCTCCACGACCTCGGGAGCCTCCGCGGGGCCCTCGACGCCGCAGTTCCACGAGCGGTTGTCGTCGGTGCCGTCCCTGTTCTCCTCGCCATTGGCCTCGTTGTGCTTGCCGTTGTAGCTCACCAGGTCGGCGAGGGTGAACCCGTCGTGGCAGGTAACGAAGTTGATCGACGCGACGGGGCGGCGGCCGCTCGTCTCGTACAGGTCGGAGGAGCCGGTCAGCCGGGAGGCGAACTCGGGCAGCGTGGCGGGCTGGCCGCGCCAGAAGTCGCGGACGGTGTCCCGGTACTTGCCGTTCCACTCGGTCCACAGCGGCGGGAAGTTGCCGACCTGGTAACCGCCCTCGCCGACGTCCCACGGCTCGGCGATCAGCTTGACTTGTGACACCACCGGGTCCTGCTGCACCAGGTCGAAGAACGTGGACAGCCGGTCCACGTCGTGCAGTTCCCGGGCCAGCGCGGCGGCGAGGTCGAAGCGGAACCCGTCGACGTGCATCTCCAGGATCCAGTACCGCAGGGAGTCCATGATGAGCTGCAGCGAGTGCGGGTGCCGCACGTTCAGGGAGTTGCCGCAGCCGGTGTAGTCGACGTACCGCCAGGGGTTGCCGTCGTCGAGGCGGTAGTAGGCGTGGTTGTCGATGCCGCGGAAGCACAGCGTCGGGCCGCGGTGGTCGCCCTCGGCGGTGGGGTTGTAGACGACGTCAAGGATGACCTCGATGCCGGCCGTGTGCAGGGCCTTGACCATCGTCTTGAACTCGCCGACCTGCTCGCCGCGCTGCCCGGCCGAGCAGTAGCGGTTGTGCGGCGCGAGGAAGCCGATCGTGTTGTAGCCCCAGTAGTTTGTCAGCCCGCGTGCCACCATGGCCTGCTCGGCGACGAACTGGTGCACAGGCAGCAGCTCGACGGCGGTGGCGCCGACCCGCTTGAGGTGCTCGATGACCGCCGGGTGCGCGACGCCGGCGTACGTGCCGCGCTGGTGCAGCGGGATCTCCGGGTGGCGCAGCGTCAGGCCGCGGACGTGCGCCTCGTAAATGACCGTGTCGTGGTACGGGATGTGCGGCGGCCGGTCGTTACCCCAGTCGAAAAAAGGGTTTATAACCACATTTTTCGGCATAAAAGGGCCGCTGTTAACCGTGTTCGGCCGCCGCGGGTCCGACCACTGGTAGTCGAACAGCGCCTCGTTCCAGGTGACATCGCCCTCGAGGGCCTTGCCGTAGGGGTCGAGCAGCAGCTTCGACGGTGCGCAGCGCGCACCGCGCCGCGGGTCATACGGGCCATGCACGCGGTAGCCATAGCGCTGCCCGGGGCCGATCGCCGGCAGGTACCCGTGCCAGACGAACCCGTCGACCTCGCTCAGCTCGACTCGCGACTCAGAGCCCGCCTCGTCAAACAGGCAGAGCTCGACGCGCTCGGCGGCCTCGGAGAACAGGGCGAAGTTCGTTCCCCATCCGTCCCACGTTGCGCCAAGCGGGTACGCGGCGCCTGGCCAGATGTGCATCCGCCTCCTAACGCGAGTAGACCGTCAAGCGCACGAAGCCTACCGCTTTAGTTATGGGGGCGCGGTGCGCACGCCGTGCTTCCGTTCCAGGTCGGTTTCCCCCAGTGGGGCAACTTTCTAAACTAGGGCGTCACAACCATGCATACCGGATAACTAGGTTCCGGCCACAATCGATTGGGCTACGCGCGGACCTGCGCGGGCGCCGGCCCGCCGTCGACCGCGGTTCCCCGCGCTGCGGCAGGCCGGCCCGCCGCCGCGAGGTATCCGCCGCCGCGAGGTAGCGGTCGAGGATGGCGTCGGCTACCTCAGGCGCTGGTGTCCCTCCTCGCGCGGCCGCTCGAGGCGGAACGGCAGGGATGCCGGGAAACTCCGTTCGTCCGGTTAGATGGCTGTGCGGCCGGCATCTACGGCGATGGTGGCGCCCGTGATGTAGCTGGAGCGGTCGGAGGCGAGGAAAAGGATCACTTCCGCGATT
>JAWWPV010000538.1:0-2705 GCA_033854775.1 Trebonia sp. | reverse complement strand
AGGCGCCGCCGTCCCCCGGCCGCTCACCCATGGGCTGCCTCACTCATGGGTGGTGAACTCGGCGTCGATGACGTCGTCATCATTGGGGGGGAGCTCCGGCTCGGGCTCCTGGGCGGGTCCCTGCGGCGGGGCGGCCAGGATCTGGTAGATCTGCTGCAGCTCGTCGGTCAGGGTGCGCATCCGCTCCAGTGGCGCCTGGTCGCCCAGCGCCTGGCGGGCCTCGGTCACGGCGTTCTCGGCCCGGGCCTTCTCATGCACGGGCAGCGAGTCGCCGCGCTCGCCCAGCACCCGCTCAACCTGGTAGGCCATGGTGTCGAGCTGGTTGCGGGCCTCGGTCAGTTCCCGCAGCCGCCGGTCCTCTTCCAGGTGCTGCTCCGCGTCCCTGACCATCCGCTCGACCTCGGACTGGTCCAGGTTGGAGCTCTCGCTGATCGTGATGCGCTGCTCGGCCCCGGTGTCCTTGTCCCGGGCTGAGACGTTCAGGATCCCGTTCGCGTCGATGTCGAAGGTGACCTCGACCTGCGGGACACCCCGCGGCGCGGGCCGGATATTCTCCAGCCGGAACCGGCCGAGCACCCGGTTGTCCGAGGCGCGCTCCCGCTCCCCCTGCAGTACCACCACGTCGACCGCGGACTGGTTGTCCTCCGCCGTGCTGAACGTCTCGGTGCGGCGGGCCGGGATCGTGGTGTTGCGCTCGATCACCTTGGTCATGATCCCGCCGAGGGTCTCGATGCCCAGGGACAGCGGCGTGACGTCGAGCAGCAGCACGTCCTTGACGTCGCCCTTGATCACGGCCGCCTGCACCGCCGCCCCCAGGGCGACGACCTCGTCCGGGTTGACGGTCATGTTCGGGTCCTTGCCGCCGGTCAGCCGCCGGACCAGGGTCTGCACCGCCGGGATGCGGGTGGACCCGCCGACCAGGATCACCTCGTCGATGTCGGCGGCGGTCAGCTTGGCGTCGGCCAGGGCCTGCTGGACCGGCCCGGTGGTGCGCTCGATGAGATCTCCGGTGATCTGCTCGAACGTGGACCGCATCATCGTCGTGTTGAGGTGCTTGGGGCCCGAGGCGTCGGCCGTGATGAATGGCAGGCTGATCGTCGTCTGGCTGACCGAGGACAGCTCGACCTTGGCCTTCTCGGCCGCCTCGAACAGGCGCTGCAAGGCCTGCGGGTCGGTGCGCAGGTCGATGCCGTTGTCCCGCTGGAACTCGTCGGCCAGATGGTCGACGATGCGCCGGTCGAAATCGTCCCCGCCGAGGTGGGTGTCACCTGCGGTGGCCCGGACCTCGACCACGCCGTCTCCGATGTCCAGGACGCTCACGTCGAAGGTGCCGCCGCCCAGGTCGAAGACCAGGACGGTCTCGCTGCCCTTGCGGTCCAGGCCGTAGGCGAGCGCCGCGGCGGTCGGCTCGTTGATGATGCGCAGCACCTCCAGGCCGGCGATGCGGCCCGCGTCCCTGGTGGCCTGGCGCTGGGCGTCGTTGAAGTACGCGGGCACGGTGATGACGGCCTCGGTGACCTTCTCGCCGAGGAACTTCGATGCGTCCTCGACCAGCTTGCGCAGGACGAGCGCGGAGATCTCCTCGGGGGCGTACAGCCGTCCCTGGATCTTGAACCGCACCGCGTCGTCCGGGCCCGGGACCACGTCGAAGGACACGGCGTTCAGCTCGCTGGTGACCTCGTCGTAGCGCCGCCCGATGAACCGCTTGGCCGAGTAGATGGTGCCCTTGGGTTTCAGGATGGCCTGGCGCCGGGCGAGCTGGCCGACCAGCCGGTCCCCCTGGGGAGTGAACGCCACGACTGACGGGGTCGTGCGCGATCCCTCCGCGTTGGGTATCACGGTCGGCTTGCCGTCTTCCGTCGCCGCGATCACGGAGTTGGTGGTGCCGAGGTCGATGCCGACTGCAACTGCCATCAGTGCCTCCTAGCCGGCGGTGCTGGTTCCGCCGCGCTGGTTCCGCCGCGCTGGTTCACGGTGCTGGTTCTCGCTGCTGGATCGCGCTGCTCGCTCACCGGCGGTCCGGCGCGGTCGCAGATGTCGTCGTACTCCACGCTCCGCGCCCGGGAGACCGGGCCACATCCTCAATCCGGCTAGTCCTCGCCCCGCCCCGGCGGGGGCGGCGGACCTACCCGAACAGGTGATGTGACCCCGGTCCCGCGGGCGGACTCTGGACGCGGCGCAAACCACGGCCCGGACGGGGTGAGCTGATGAAGACCGATGCCCAGATCCAGGACGACGTGCTCGAGGAGCTGCGGTGGGACCCGCAGCTCACCGGCGCCGACGCCATCGGGGTAGCGGTCAAGGACGGCGCGGTGACCCTGAGCGGCCACGTCCCGAGCTACGCGGAGAAGATGGCCGCCGCGCGGGCGGCGGAGCGGGTGTACGGCGTCAAGGCCGTTGCGAACGACCTGAAGGTGAACCTGCCGGGCGCGCCGCGGGACGACTCCGACATCGCCCAGGCGATCGCGCACGTCCTGGAGTGGAACGTGCAGGTACCCGAGGGCCGGGTGCACGCCACGGTGGAACACGGCTGGGTCACGCTCGACGGCGAGGTCGAGCACGACTACCAGCGCCGCGAGGTGGAGCGGATGGTCCGCCACGTCCACGGCGTGATCGGGCTGCTGAACAACATCACGGTGCGGCCGCCGGCGAACCCGGCGCAGGTCGAGACCCTCATCGAAGAAATGTTCAAGCGCCAGGCCGAG
>JAWWPV010000537.1:0-2884 GCA_033854775.1 Trebonia sp. | reverse complement strand
GTGCCGGAGTGCTTCTGCGCCCAGGCGTTGCCCGCCGCCATCGGCACACCGCCCCCGACGATGGCGTTGGTGCCGAGCGCCCCGGCCTCGAACCACTGCAGGTGCATGGAACCGCCGCGCCCGCTGCAGTAGCCCTGGGCGAGCCCGAGGATCTCCGCCAGCGTGCGCTGCAGCACGGTCTGGACTTCGGGCGTGACGAGGTCCGCCGGGTCCAGCGCACCCTTCGTCACGTGCGTGATGGCCTTGGCGAGGAACTGGTGGTGGCCGCGATGGGAGCCGTTGACGGCGTCCGCCGACCGCAGCGAGACGATGGAGCCGACCGCGCCGCCCTCCTGGCCGATGCTGGAGTGCGCCGGGCCATGGACGAGGCCCTCGCCGGCCAGATCGAGGACCGTCTCCTCGAAGGCCCGGATGAGGTGCAACTCCCCCAGCATGGTGGCGAGCAAGCCGGGGTCGGCCGCCTTCCAGTCCGCCGCCGTCGTGCTCAGCTCAACCCACCCCGCCGCAGGGTGGAGGCGCTTCTCACGTGGCATCCGCATCTCCCTTGATGTGCTGACCGCCTGGCAGCAGGCTACTGCTCAAATGTATCCATATCAACGGCTATTCTCGGAGCAACCCTGGATATTCCGATCAGGTTCCGAGATATTGGATACATACCTGGTCGAGGAGGACCCATGGAATCCGGCATCCCCGGGCTGCGCGGCGGCGACCACATCGGCATCACCGTCCCTGACATGGAGCAGGCGCACGCCTTCTTCGTGGACGTGCTGGGCTTCGACTACGTCTATTCACTGCCCGAGATGCGGCACGACGACGACTGGATGCTCGACCACCTGAACGTCGACCCGCGGGCGGCCGTCCGGGAGATCCGCTTCTACCGGGGCGGCTTCGGCCTCAACGTCGAGGTCTTCGAGTACGAGCCCCGGCCGGGCCAGCGCCCGCAGCCGCGCAACAGCGACCTCGGCGGCCACCACCTCGCCCTCTACGTTGACGACATGGACGAGGCCGTCGCCTACCTGCGCGCGAAGGATGTGCGGCTGCTCGCCGGGCCGGTCGCGAGCCGCAACGCCTCGGCCGGGCAGCGCTGGCAGTATTTCCTCAGCCCGTGGGGCATGCAGTTTGAGCTTGTGAGCTACCCGGAGGGCAAGGCCTACGAGCAGGACGCCGCCGTCAGGCTCTGGCATCCCGGGCATCCGGCCCAGTGAGACAGGCGCAGTGATGACGAGTCACGGCACCGGCTACCGCGAGAACGTCGCGAGCCACCGGATCGCGGACAGCCTGCGCACCGCGATCCTGGGGGGAAGCTACCTGCCGGGCACGCGCATCAGGCAGGAGGACGTCGCGGCGCGTTCCGGCGCGAGCCGGATCCCGGTGCGCGAGGCACTGCGGATGCTCGACTCTGAGGGGCTGGTCACCCTGGTCGCCAACTCGGGCGCCTGGGTCACCAGGCTGACCCTGAGCGAGTGCGTCGAGACCTACCTCATCCGCGAGCGGCTGGAACCCCTGCTGCTCCGCACCAGCATGCCCAACCTTGACGCCGCCACGGTGGAGCGTCTCGGCCAGCTCGCCGGCGAGATGGAGGCCGGGGCCGGACTCGACGCCTTCATGCGCGCCGACCGGGAATTCCACCTGTCCAGCTACGCGGGTGCGGCGTCGAGCGAGATGTGGCAGATCATCCACCGCATGTGGAACACGACCCAGCACTACCGGCGGGAGTTCACCAGGCTGGCTATGCAGGACGGCCTGAGCGCCACGCACCTGGAGCACCGCCTGCTGCTCGACTGCATCCGCAGGCAGGATCCGGACGACGCCGAGCGCATACTCGTCATGCACCTGCGCCGCACGCGGCTGGAACTCCAGAAGCATCCCGAAATCTTCGAGTAAAGTCGCAATCGATTGCGCGCCCCGCCAGGGGATCCTGTTCAGGAGGAGGAAGCCTGATGACCTCAGCAGAGCGTCCGGCAGGCGTCCGGCCCCTCGGTGCCCCCGGGCACATGGGGGTCGACTACGAGGAGCGCGTCGACTTCGGCCGGCTGCGCGGGTACCGCATCGCGCGGGCCCGGGCGGCGCTGGAGGCGAGTGACTGCGGCGCGTTCCTGCTCTTCGACTTCTACAACATCCGCTACACCACGCAGACCTGGATCGGCGGCGCGCTCGGCGACAAGATGATCCGCTACGCCCTGCTGCTGCGGGACCGGGACCCGATCCTGTGGGACTTCGGCTCGGCGGTGCGGCATCACAAGCTGTACTCGAGATGGCTGCCGGACGAGAACTGGCGGCCCGGGTTCCTCGGCTTCCGCGGTGCGGTCGCCCCCGAGGCGGGCCTCATGCGCGACGCGGTGACCGAGATCAAGTCGCTGCTCACCGAGGCCGGGGTCGCTGACGCTCCGCTCGGCCTCGACATCGTCGAGCCCCCGTTCCTGTTCGAGCTGGAGCGCCAGGGCATCGCGGTGCGTGACGCCCAGCAGGCCATGCTCGACGCCCGCGTGATCAAGTCGCCGGACGAGATCATGCTGCTCAACCAGGCGGCGGCGATGGTCGACGGCGTCTACCAGGACATCGTCGACGTGCTCAAGCCGGGCGTGCGCGAGAACGAGATCGTCGCGCTCGCGAACAAGCGGCTGTACGAGCTGGGCAGCGACCAGGTGGAGGCGGTCAACTCGATCTCGGGCGAGCGGTGCAACCCGCATCCGCATAACTTCACCGACCGCATCATCCGGCCCGGCGACCAGGCGTTCTTCGACATCATCCACTCCTTCAACGGCTACCGGACCTGCTACTACCGCACGTTCAGCGTGGGCAGCGCGACCGGCCCAGCCCGGCCCCTCAGGCTGACGGCGCGCCGGCGGTTCTCGCGTTGAGTGAGCAGGCGCGCACGATGAGT
>JAWWPV010000536.1:0-11802 GCA_033854775.1 Trebonia sp. | reverse complement strand
TTCAACTGCGACATCGCCACGCCGATGGAGCGAGAGGGAGACAGCACCTTCGGGGTCGACCTGTTTACCGACGTCCTGGTCCGCGATGACGCGATGTCCTACGTCGTCGCCGACCAGGACGAGTTCGGGGAAATGCTCGGCCGCGGTGTCATCTCGGTGGCGGAGGGCCGGAGCCGGGCGGATCCGTCTCGGGGCGCCGGGCATATCATCCTCGCATGCACCCGATTTGAACGTGCTGACCCTGTGCCGCTCGCCGTGCCCGACGGCCGGTGGCACGCGGCCGGGCTCCTCCGGCCAGGACGGTCATCCATCCCGTCCCGGCAGCCATCCCCAGGAGGAACCCGATGCTCACCACCGGTCATGCCGATCACTTCCGCACCTTTGGCTTTGTCGTGCTCCGCGGCTTTCTCGCTGACCGCGGCGCCGCGCTGCGCGCCGAGGTCGACACCGCGATCCGCGACGCCTACGCCGCCACCTACGACGAGCGCGTCATCGACGGGATCAGCGGCCACTACCTGCCCATGGCCGCCCGGCTGACTCCCGTCAGCGCGTCGCTGGCCTGCGACGACCCGCGCTTCATCGACGCTGCCGAGAAACTGCTCGGCGGCCCGGTCATCCCCGAATGCCCCGAAGGGGTCCTGTACTTCGCCGAGGCCCCCTGGCACGACGACGACGGCATCGGCGTGCACGGCGTCAAGTTCGCCGCCTACTTCGACCAGCTCACCGCTGATAGCGGGGCACTGCGGCTGCTGCCCGGCTCCCATCACCCGGAGCAGAACACCCGGCTGGCCGCCTACCGCAACCGGCAGATGCCCATCAGCAGCGACGCCGGGGCTGCCGCTTACCAGGCGAGCATCCCCGGATACGCAGCCGCCACCGCGCCGGGCGACGTGATCGCCTTCGACGTGCATACCTGGCACGCGAGCTTCGGCGGCCGGGACCGGCTGGCCTGGACCGTGGCCTACCAGCGCTGCCCCGAGACCGATTCCGAACGCGCCCGGACGCTGCGGTCGGTGCACGACAGCTTCGAGCAGGCGTTCCGCGGCTTCGACCGCAACCGCTACCCCATGTGGCGGGACTGGCTCGCCGGCGCCGCCGCCCATCCCCGCCGCGCCGGGGTGATCGAGCGGATGCGGCGAACCGGGGTCCTGGACCTGCCCGGCGCGCAGGACGGCTGGTGACCGGCGGGCACCGGCCTGCCGGGGTCAGCCCGGCCGGCCGGTCACCCGCCCACGGGTTCTGCGATGACGAGGTGACCAGGCGGCTGCTGCGCTCCCGGCCGCCACGGCAGGCCCTGGCCTGGGCCGCCGCGCAGCTCGGCGGGCCGGTGACCAACGCCCGCGCGCTGCGCGGCGGGATGTCCTCGGCCGTGCACCTGCTGTCCGTTCAGGACAGCGGGGGGCGGCGCCGCCAGGCGGTGCTGCGCCGCTATGTGCGGCCGGAACTCAACGCGGAGGATCCTGACATCGCCGCCCGTGAGGCACGGGCGCTTCGCGTCGCCGGGTCCGCCGGCGTGCCCACCCCGGCGCTGTTCGGGGTCGACCCGTCCGGAGACGGGGCCGGGGTACCGGCGGTGCTCATGTCCCGGCTGCCCGGCCGGGTCGACTGGTGGCCATCGGACACCGGCCGGTGGCTGCGCCGCCTGGCCGGGGTCCTGCCGGCCATCCACGCCGCACCGCTCCCCCCGGCCGGCCTGATCGGGCCGTTCGCCGCCTGCCCGCAGGCCAGTTACGAGCCGCCCGCCTGGGCAAGGTACCCGGCAGTGTGGCAGCGGGCCGCGGAGATCTGCCACGGGCCCGCACCCGGCCTGCCTGCCGTGCTGCTGCACCGCGACTTCCATCCCGGCAACGTGCTGTGGCGATGGGGCACGGTATCCGGGGTGGTCGACTGGCAGGCCGCCTGCACCGGCCCGGCGGTGGCCGACGTGGCGCACTGCCGGGTGAACCTGCTGACCTTCGGCAGCGATGTGGCCGAGCGGTTCACCGCCCTGTGGCAGCACACGGCCGGTGCGGGCTACCACCCGTGGGCCGACGTCGTCACCATCATCGGCTTCCTCGACGACCTGCGCGGCGACTGGGGATCCGAGCGCCTCCTCGTCGAGGACATGCTCGCCCGCGCCGTCGCCGAACTCGGCGGGAACACCCGGTGACCCGCGGACCAGGGGATCTGGGGATCTGGGGATCTGGGCCGCGGCGGGGAACGATCCCGGGGACCGTCGGTGCCCGGCGCGGGCCGGGCTACCCAGGCCGGGCTGGTGAACGTCACGCCAGCGAAGCTGCCTGGGCAGCGCTACGCTCCGGGACCGCCCTCGCTGACAGCGCCGGCCGAGTCCCCGGCCAGGATCTCGTTGCACAGCCCGATGCACTCGGCGCAGATGTACACACCGGGGCCGGCAACCAGCCGCAGCCCGGCGCCGCCGGGCTTGCCGCAGAACGAGCACGCCCCGGCGGCCGACTTGCCGCGCCTGCGGCGCCGCTGCCTGCCGGGGCTGATGTAGCACTCGAGCTCCTTCTTGATGGCCGCGATGCTGACCTGGAGGCTGAGCAGGACCCGGCGGGCCCGCGACCCGGGATCGAGGGCCAGCGCGCCGAGCAGATGCTCAGTCCCCACATAACCGCATCCGCCGCGCCGGGCCAGGGCCTCGGCCCCGCCGATGGCGTCGCGGGCCTCAGCGGACTCCGGCGGCGGCAGCTCTGCAGGCCGGCCGGTACCAGGAAACAGCTCGCGCGCCGCGTCGCGCACCGCGTCGGCCCGCACGCCCAGCTTCTCCAGGATCGCCGCCGCAACGCCCTCCTCGAACAGCCCGGTCAGCAGATGATGCGTGCCGATCTCGCCCGCCCCGTCCGCGGCGGCTTCCCGGCCCGCCGCCTCCAGGCAGGCCAGCAACCGGTCCTGAGGCTTCAGCCTGCCGCCCGGAGACAGCCCGGCCGCGGCCACCGGCAGCTGCGTGAACCGCTGCCGCGCAGCCTGTTTCGACACCCCCATCCGCCCACCGATCTCGGTCCACGAGCACCCAGCGGCCCGCGCCTCCGCGACACAACGCCCGATCAGCTCATCGCCCCCGGAAGCCAGCTCCATCCCGGCCGCTATCGCGGCCTCCACCCGGTCCAGCGGCGCATCCGGCGCCCGCGCCCGGACCGCCGCCATCAGCGCACCGACATCCACGATCTCCACATCGACAATCTAAAATTGTCGCGCCGGAATCGTCAACCTTAAATTGTCGGGCGCTGCTGGACGCGAGCCGTTGACATCAGCCGGGTACTCGAACTTTAAAATGACTGGGTAGTCAGTCATTATTTCTGGGGGTGACGGCCCGTCCGAGGCCAGCATGACCGTCCCCCCGGCCGCCGGCCCGGCCGTGATCCTGCCAGCGCGCTGAGCGCCGACACGCGCGCCCACCAGCAGCCGACCGAGCTGATCAAACGGCTGCGCCACCCGGGAGAAGCACTCGGTGCCCTCTGGCCCCTTGTATCACTGGGCTGGATTCAGATGTTCCAGATGGCATGGATGCCGCCTGGCTTCACCCTGCCGGATGACCTCGACTTCGAGCCCGCCGCGGGCGCGTAGTGAATATGTGCACGCCCTTGCCGATGACGGCCGTGTCGTACTCCGCTTGATGCATTACAGGAATCGTCCACGCTGGACGAACCCTGACCGTCGAGTCCGCCGACCATACCTTCCGCATCTACGACGGCGACCAGCTGCTGGCCGAGACCGGCCGCACGACCACCAAACCCATCGCCCGATTCAAGGTCCGCAAACCAGAACCCCCGCGTCAGCGTCACCCGGCACAAGGATCCGCTATTTGGCACTGATCGTCATATCGAGGGTGGAACTCCGGTACTGGGCCGTGCTGGCGGTGCAGTCCGGGGACCGGGTTATTGAGGTCGCGCACCAGCTGGGGGTGTCGCCGCAGAGCCCGCACAGCTGCATGCGTTCAGCTGCCCGGTCCTCTAGCGGTAGGGCGTCAGATCGGCCCGGGGGTAGCGCGTTTGGGTGTCGGCCAAGGTTTGCTCGTCCCAATACGGATCGCCCGGAGCTGGGAAGCCGAACACCGACCGCTCCCGGGGAGAGGCCCGCTCGACGATCTCGAACCAGTCTGACCGCGTCGCGCGCTCGGCCCAGGCGACCCGGCCGGTCCAGCGCGGTGCCCACACATCGTAGTCGGCGAGGAGCGCAAAGCGGGCTGATCGTTCGCCGGTCATGCGCGACCCACGGTGAAGTACGTCGGACCGAAAAGCGAACAGGGTTCCTGCCGGACCGGTCATCGAGACCTCCTCCTCGGCGAACATCCCCTCGGGGAGGTAGTTCGTGATGTCGTGATGCCCAGGGACCGGCCAGTACGGGACGCTCTGCCCGACCGACAGCGGAACGATCTTGGTAGGGCCGTCCTCATCGCCTACGTCGGACAGGAGGATCCAGCTCAACATCTGCGTGGCCGGCTCGGAGCGCTTGGGCACGACGAGGCTGTGGTTGACGAAGTCGCGGTGGTGGCGCTGGTCGTAGTCGACGGCTCCGGCGTACTTGGCCCACAGGGACGCCTCGTAGAGCCGCAGGTCGGCTGAGCCCAGGAAGCGCTCCGCCAGGTCGAGCAGGTCCGGGTGGAAGGCCAGTCGGTTCAGGTTCCAGGATCGCCACGGTCCGCTGACTTCGCCGGCCCACTGGTCCGTCGCCAACCACGCATGAGCAGCTGGGTCGGCGAAATACACCTCGGGCCGCGGGTAGTGCAGCCACAGAGCTTCCTGGGCCGCGGCCAGCTCGTCAGCCTCGAGGAAACCCTCGAAGAGCAGGTAACCCCGCTCCCGCAGGTCCGCCAAGCAACGGTCGGGCACCCTCATCCCCGCACCCTAGCCGCCCTCGCAGTTCGACCGCACCGGCATTTCGACAGTGCAGCGGTTCAGGGTCACCGCCGAACCCGCCGATTGGGCAGACACCCTCCCCGCGGGCTGCCGACGCTCCTGACCTCGCTAACCCCCGGTTGTCCAACCCGACCCGGGTACCCTGACCGCACGAGATCATCTAGCAGGAGGTGTTACGGATCATCTGACATCGATCCGTAACGCATCAACTGGAGCTCGACACCCCGCCAGTGCCCCATCACCAGCCTGCCAGCGACCAAGGACAACGGCCAGGCAGGCGACGAGACGTCAAAGGCGGTGGAGCAGCTCGGAAAGCAGCGCGCCGACCTGGGCGGCCGAGGCGCCGGTCGCGGCGAGCACGTCCTGGTGGTCGATCGGCACGTCCGACAGGCCCGCCGCCGGGTTGCTGACCATGGAGATCCCCAGCACCTCCGCGCCGAGGTGCCGGGCCGCGATCGCCTCCATGACTGTGGACATGCCCACGAGGTCGGCGCCCGCGCCCCGCATCATCCGGATCTCGGCCGGCGTCTCGAAGTGCGGCCCGGGAACGCCGGCGTACACGCCCTCGACGAGTGACGGGTCGAGCTCCCTGGCCAGGTCGCGCAACCGCCTGGAATACAACTCCGTGAGATCGGTAAACCGCGACGGGACCCGCGGCGGCAGCGGGCCCCAGAGAGGAGAGCGCCCGGTGAGGTTGATGTGGTCGCTGATCAGTACCGGCTGCCCGACCGCGTAGCTCGCGTTGATGCCGCCCGCGGCATTGGTCAGCACGACGGCGCGGCAGCCTGCCGCGATCGCGGTGCGCACGCCGTGCGCGACCGCGTGCGGGTCGTGCCCCTCAAAAAGATGAATGCGCCCGAGGTACAGCAGCACCCGCCGCTGCCCCTTCTTGATATACCGAACGAATGGCGCGTGACCCCCGACGCTCGGTTGCTTAAACCCGCCGAGCTCCGCCAGCGGCACTTCGAACTCGGCCGCGCCGATCGCGTCCGCCGCGGCCTGCCAGCCCGAGCCAAGCACCACGGCGACATCGAAACCGTCGACGCCGGCCCGCTCGCGCAGGGCCGCCGCGCTCGCCTCCGCCTGGGCGAAGGGATCCGCGCCCGGCAACGTTTCGTCACTCACGGGATCGATCATCCCACCGTTTGCCGATGCATGTCACGGTGCGTGCTATGTGCCTGTGATTAGCGTCACCGAATGGCAAGTATTACGTCCAGCCTTTCTTCGCGAAGTCGCGAGCGGCGGATGTTTCTTTCTGGCATCGTTGATCGGCAGCGGTAGCTGGATGCGGTATACGCACGACATGGACCGAAGGGACTGCGTTGTCACGACATCGATCAGCGATGCTGGCGGAACGTCCGCAAGCGTCGACGGGCGACACGCGGACTTCCGGCGCTGGCTCGGCGGGTACTGACCCCGTCCCCGCCCGCATCCGCCCGGACGCCGCGGGCACCGGCTCGTTCGGGGCACGGAGCACGCGGAAGAAGCGCGGGCTGTTCCGCCGGACCGGCATCGCGCTGCCTGCCGCGGGCCTCGCCTTGCTGCTCGTCGTCGTGGTCTGGGGCGCCGCCAAGGTGATGAACCCGCAGGGCATGGGGGCCAGCAGCCTCTTCCAGGCCATCGACGGCCTGGGACACAGCGGCTCGGTCGCGCTGATCGAGCAGGAGCGGCAGACGCTGATCGAGATGACCGCCGCGGACAAGACGCTGTCGGTGGCGGCCAAGCCGGCGATGACCAATCCCCAGCAGATCCTTGAGGCGCAGAACTCGAACACCTCAAGCTCAAGCCAGACGACCGGCGGCACCGGCGTCGCCACCATGGCCGCGCCCGCGGACCCGACCGCCGCCCAGGCGACCGCCAAGGCGATGCTCGCGAGCTTCGGCTTCGACTCGTCGCAGTGGTCCTGCCTTTACTCCCTGTGGGAGCAAGAGAGCACTTGGAACGTGTACGCGGAGAACGCGTCGTCCGGCGCCTACGGCATCCCGCAGTCCCTGCCCGGCTCCAAGATGGCCTCCGCGGGCGCGGACTGGCAGACCAACGCCGCCACCCAGATCAGCTGGGGCCTCGGCTACATCAAGTCCACTTACGGCACCCCGTGCGCCGCCTGGCAGAACGAAGTGAATGTCGGCTCCTATTAATTAGCCCGGCTCGCCTCATTGACTCGTCGCGGCCAGAAATTGCGGCACACAATGAGGCGCACTAAGCTCTCTCGTTCAATAGGAATTTCAAGCCGGTATTAAGCACGCGGCCCTGCCGAGTTACTCGAAGCGGATCGTTGACGGCGCCGTCATCCTGCGCAGCAGCGGCAGCGTCACCGTGATGACCCCGAAAGCGACCACCAGGCCGATGCCCATGATCGTGTAGTAGTCGCGGCCGAGCTGCGGGATCGCGGTGCCGACCGGCGCGAGCCGGAGGAACGCCATGAGGGACGTCCCGTAGGCGATGCCGGCCGCCACCACGATGGCGGCCACCAGCGGCACCGCCGCCTCGAACAGGACGACGCGGGACAGCACGCTCACTTGGGTGCCGCTGACCCGCAGCAGGGTGAACGGGCGCTTCCTGTCCACCAGCCCGCCGCCGACCGCGACCGCCAGGCTTCACCCCGCCACGATCAGCGTGAGCGCGACCGCCGCGAACATGATCTTCTCGAACGTGCTGGCACGGTCGAGCCGGATCTGCAGGGTCTCGCCGAACGTCCGCGGCGGCGTCGGCGAGTTCTGTTTGTCGCCGCCGACCTGCGGCGGCGCGTTGACGGCGAGGTAGGTGCGGACCCGTTCGAGTGTCGTCGGGCTGTTCACCCGGACCAGGACCGTCTGCAGCGGCAGCGTCGTCAGGTTCCCGGTGTACGCGGGGTCGGACGCGCCGACGATCGGCTTGGTGTTGAACATCGGGTTGTCGTCGAACAGGCTGTCATCGGTGGTCTGCACCGCCTTCACACCGGGCGCGCACTGGCCGAGCACCGCGATCTCCCGCATCACCGCGCAGCTCACCGCGATGTCGCTTTGCCCGACGTACCCGTGGCCTTGGATGTCAAGGCTGGTGCCCCCGGTCGAGTACAGCGGGTACACGGTGGCACCGGGGATGGCGCCAATCCCGCTGATGAGCTGCTGGCCTGCCGCTGTTGGCAGCCCGATCTGGCCGAGCAGGATGTTGCTGAGCGCCCCGGCCGTGGGGGTCGCCTCGGTCGCGTTCAGGGCGGGCACTATCAGGCCGACCATCGTGCCGAGAAAGACCGCGAGCGTGAGGCCGCTCACTGCCCGGAAAGCAGCCTTCGGGTTGTCGGCGAGCCGTCGGGCGGCAAGCAGGGCCGATGACCCGCGGGCGGACCGGCCGAAGAGCCGCGCCGCCTGCGCGGTGAGCCAGGGGCCGGCGATCACGAGGCCGATCATCGTGAGGATCAGGCCGGGGTAGGCGGGCGCGCCGATGCCGTCCCTGGTGGTCTTGCTCAGCCCGTAGACGAAGACGCCGACGCCGATCACGAGCGCGATCAGCCGCCAGAACGTCGGCGGCTTGGGCGTGGCCCGCCGGGTGACGCCGAGCGGGGAGATCTGCACCCGGCGCAGCGACACCAGCGCGGCGATTGCCGCCGCGATCGGCACGCCGATGAGCATGGCGACGTAGCCGGCCGCGGTCGGCGTCAGCTCCGACTCGAAGTACTGCGTCCCGACCAGCGCGGCCCCGGCGAGGGCGGGCCTGACGAGCAGGAAGATGCCGGTTCCGAGCACCGCCCCGATGAACCCGCTGAGCACGGCCTCAACGGTGGCGACGATCCTGACGTCGCCGGGGGTACCGCCGACGAGCCGGAGCGCGGCGAACCGCTCCTCGCGCCGGTTGGCGGCAAGCCTGGTGGCCGTGCTGATCAGCACCAGCATGGGGAACACCACGGCGAGCACGCCGACACCGAACGCGTAGCGGAAGAACGGGGAAAACACCTCTTGCCCCGGCGCGCTGCCGATCGACGTGACCCACTGGGTGCCGGGGATGTTACCGACCTGCGCCGGCGTGTGCCCGATGTAGATGGCCAGGTCGCCGGGCCCGCTGAGCGCTGCCTGGCCGATCGTGCCGATCATCGTGCCGGGAAACCGCTCGCCGAGCTGGTCGGCGGGCACCGTCTTGAGCAGCGCGGCGAGCGCGGGGGAGGCGTAATAGTCGCCCGCCGGGGGCAGCTGCGTGATGCCGGGCGGTACCGGCGCGTGCTGGCCGAGGGCGGCGACGTCGAGCCGGTTGATGGTCTGGTCCTGGTAGAAGTCCACGCTGTTGTTCCACAGCTCGCCGCGTGATGGGAGCGTGGCCGGCACAGGCGCGCCCTGCGTGCAGGACCAGCACGGCTGGTTGGCGTTGGCCTGGAAGGCGTGGAACTCCGCGAGTACGCCGAGGAGCAGCGCGACGCCGACGGCGACGGCGGCCGCGGTGATCAGCAGCCGGACCATGGCCTCCCGCCCGCTGCGCAGGCTGAGCTGCAGGCCGAGGCGCAGCATCAGTCCACGCCCCCTGCCGTGGTGGTCGCGGCAGTGGCCGACACGGACGTGTTGGCCGGCTGCTCGGCGGGGGATGGCGGCGGGTCAGCGGAGGAGACGATGCCGTCGCGAACCATGGCCACCCGGTCGGCGTACGCGGCGACCCGCGCGTCATGGGTGACGATGACCACCGTAGAGCCCTGCTCCCTGGCGAGCCCGGTCAGCAGGTCCATCACCTTCTCACCGGTCAGCGAGTCGAGCGACCCGGTCGGCTCGTCGGCGAAGATGACCTTCGGCGCCATAGCGAGCGCGCGGGCGACCGCCACGCGCTGTGCCTCGCCGCCGGAGAGCTCGCCGGTCCGCCTGCGGCCCTTGTCGCCGATGCCGAGCTTGTCGAGCCAGGTGTCGGCGGTCTTGTAGGCCACCTTGCGCTTGGTCCGGTTGAGCAGCAGCGGCAGCGCCACGTTGTCGGCGGCGGTGAGTTCGGGCACGAGCTGCCCGAACTGGAACACGAACCCGAACGCGGTGCGCCGCAGCTTGGTGCGGTCGGCCTCGCTCATCGTGTTGAGCACCTGGCCGTCGAAGGCCACGTCGCCCCTGTCTGGGGTGAAGATGCCGGCCAGGCAGTGCAGCAGGGTGGACTTGCCCGATCCGCTCGGGCCCATGATCGCGAGGATCTCGCCCTGGCGGACGGCCACGCTCGCGCCGCGCAGGGCGGGGGTCTGGCCGAACGCCTTGTGGACGCCGCGTGCCTCGATCAGCGCACTGCTCATTTCCTTACCGCCTCAGCTAGTTCCGTCAGCCGCGCTGACGTGAGGTCGATCCACTGGAGATCCGCCTCCAGGTGGAAGAGGGCGTGGTCGGCGAGGAGCACGTCGACTAGGGGGCCGGTCCGCTTGAGCTCGGTGAGCTGCTGCATGCGCCGGATGTGGGCGGCGCGCTGCCTGTCCAGGTAGGCCTCGGCCGGCTTGCCGAGCATGAGCGCGAGCGTCACCTTCGCGAAGAGCACCGTCTGCAGGTGCGGCTCGGGCTCGACCGGGTCACCCAGCCACGCGTCGACCTCGTGACGGCCCGTTTCTGTGATTGCGTAGCGCTTGCGGTCCGGGCCGTCGCCTGGCTCGGCGTCGCCGGCGGTGACCTTGCCGTCGCGCGCCAGCCGTCCGAGCGTGGCGTACACCTGACCGAACGGCAGCTGTTTCCCGCGCCCGAAGAAAGTGTCGTAGTCACGCTTCAGGTCATAGCCGTGGCTCGGTTCCCGTTCAAGCAGGCCGAGGAGGGTGAGTGGGACGCTCATGCAGGCCAATATATGCTGAGTGTATACTCCAAGCAAATACCGAGCAGAGCTGGCGCTTTGGTGCGCGGCGGGATCCTAAGAGGTTAGCTCGCCGGGACCGTCTGGAAGGTCGGCAGGATCTTGTCGAAGAGCGGCAGGCTCGCGCTGCCGAACGTGCTCGACGGCGACCTGAGGTAGACGGCGTAGTCCTGCACGCCCGCCGAGGTCTGCTGTGCGAAGAAGATGTCGTCGACCGTGTACTGGACGCCTCCCGCGGGCGTCCAGTCGAACTTCCACACGGCACCCTCGGCATGCCTGACCGGCTCGGCTTCCAGGTTAAGCCGCTTGTAGTCGCGGAAATGGGTCGCCGCCTCGACCTGCTCGGCCGCGGTGACCATGTTGGCGGACTGCTGTTGCGTAAGGTCGACCTCGAGCAGCAGGTTCCCTGGTCCGGTGAAGTCGGTGGCCAGGCCCTTGCGCGTCTCCTTCCAGCCAGGCGGCACGTCGATGCTGAACCCGGCGGCGGCGCTGTTGGCGTCGGCCGCCGTCACCGCCCGCATCGACCAGCCGGCCGCCGGGAGCGCCGTTGACGGGCTGTTGAGAGCGTCCACTGACTTGAAGCCGGTCGCGGTATCCGCGACCGAGGGCACCGCGACCTGGCTCAAGCCCGCCTTGCCTGCGTTCGTGGTGCCCGAGTTGTTGTTCAGCGCGAGGGCCGTGCCGACGCCGATCGCGGCGGCGACGAGAACGGCCACCACGAGCCACAGGATCCGCCGTCCCTGCCCTTGGCGGCGTCCCGCGCGGCCACCGCCCGTGCCGGGCGTGTACTGCCTGACGATGTCGGTGTACGGCTGCGACGGGCCCGCGTACTGCCCGCCCGCCGGGCCGTACGGTGCGCCCGGCGGTGGAAACGGCGGGGTGCCGGCCTGCTGCGGCGGCGGGTATCCCTGCCCCGCGCCGTTTGGACCGTACGCCGGCCGCTGTTCCGGCGTCGGGGTGACCGAGCGGGCCGGACGTGCCGGGCTCACGGCGGAGAACGTCGGCGCGGCACGGTCCGTGGGCTTGGCTGCGGTGAACGTCGGGCCTGGCTTCGGCGGCGCTGGCGTGGGCTCCGCCGTCTTGGGTGCGCCTGCCGACTGGGCAGGAGCCGGCGGCGCGACCGGAATCGAGACCTGTGTCGGCTGGTTTCCGGCTGCTCCCTGGCCAGGGAGCA
>JAWWPV010000535.1:0-2578 GCA_033854775.1 Trebonia sp. | reverse complement strand
CGGCCGCCCGCGGCCAGACCACGGGTCAGCGCGGTGGAACACCCCGCAGATCGCGGTCTCACCGCCATAAAACCGAACAAAACGCCGGTCACAATGCGCCTGCTAGATTACTGCGGGTCAAAAGTGGCGATATCCGCCCCCTATGACCCGCGATCACGGAAACAGCCGGCCCGCAGCGCCGGGAAACCGGGACATAACGGGCGAACTGGCCGGCCTTCCTGGGCCGCCGCCCGGATGACCCGCGATCTCAGTGTCCAACGCCACCCAGAACACGTCAGAAGGACAGGCAAGACGCGAAACCGACGGCCCGCGGGACCGCGACACGCCCGGGACGGGCAACTCCAAAACCGACGCGCCTTATCCGCCGCGGATGACCAACGATCACCGAGAAGCCGCCAGCGAGGCGTCAGCCGAGGGGGTCGCTCACGCCGGCGGGCTGGGCAGAACGGGGCTTTCGCTCCTGGAGACTGCGACTGCTCTCGCCTGCGGCGTCGCGTTGACGTTGGCCATGGGGCGCCGGGAGTCCTGCCGCCACGGTGCCGCCACTTGTTGCAACCGCCTTCGGTGTGGGGCTGGCGCTTGGGGCTGGGGGACGGGGGAGACTAGGGGCATGCGCGATGCTTACTCGGTTTCTAAGGTGCGGGCGGCGGAAGCGGCGTTGATGGCGCAAGTTCCGGAAGGAACGCTCATGCAGCGGGCGGCGGCGGGGCTTGCTGCTGTGTGTGCTGACCTGCTGCGTGCGGGGGGCGGTGGGGTCTACGGGGCGCGGGTTGTGGTTCTCGCGGGGACTGGGGATAACGGCGGGGACGCGCTTTACGCGGGGGAGCGGCTGGCGCGCAGGGGGGCGTCCGTGACCGCTCTCCGGGCGGGGGCGCACCTGCACGCCGAAGGCTCCATGGCACTGGTGGGCGCCGGGGGGCGCGTCATCGGCGTGGCGCCGCCGCGCGATCCGGGCGCGACGCGCGTCGACCTGGGCGGTCCGGCGGGGAACCGCGGCCAGGACCGGTACGACGTTGGGCATGAGGCGCGGAGCGTCATCGGACACGCGGACCTGATCATTGACGGGATGCTCGGAATTGGCGGTAAGGGCGGGCTGCGTGAGCCCTATGCGACGCTCGCGCAGCTTGCGGAGAATGCGCGGCACGCCATTACCGTCGCGGTCGACCTGCCGTCCGGCATCGACGCGGATACCGGGGCGGTCGCCGGGCCTGCCGTGCGCGCCGACGTCACGGTGACGTTCGGCGCGGTCAAGCCGGGGCTGCTTATCGACCCGGGCGCCGGCCATGCCGGGGTTGTCGAGTTCATTGACATCGGGCTTGGCCCTTATCTCGACGGGCCGCCCGAGGCGAGCGCGCCGCAAGGCCGCGACATCGCCGCGCTGCTTCCGCGGCCGACCGCGGAGTCAGACAAGTACCGGCGCGGCGTCCTCGGCCTGCTCGCGGGCAGCGACCGCTTCACGGGCGCGGCACTGCTCGCGACGGGGGGCGCCGTCAGGGGCGGGGCGGGCATGGTCCGGCTCGTGACCTTCCCCGGCGCGGCTGCCGCCGTCCGGCAGGTCCACCCCGAGGTGATCATCACTGAGCTGGCGGGTGACACGCGCATCCGTTCGGAATCATCTGCTGTCAGCGCGTCCGACAGCAGCCCCAGGTTCCCTGACGACGTGGGCCGGGTCCAGGCATGGGCCGTTGGCTCGGGAATGGGGACCGACGACGCGGCGGCACGGCGGCTCGCGGCCGTGCTAGCCACCAGCCTCCCGGTGCTCATCGACGCGGACGGGCTGACCCTGCTCGCCAGAAACCGGGAACTGCTGCCGCGACCCGCGCCCACGCTGCTCACCCCGCACGCGGGCGAGCTCGGCAGGCTCCTTGACGCGGACCCGGCCGACATCGAGGCGAGGCGGCTTGAGCACGCACGGCGCGCCGCGACCATGCTCGGCGCGTGCGTGCTGCTCAAGGGTTCCACGACCGTGGTCGCCCCGCCGGACGGCCTTGACCCGGTCCTGGTGAACACCACGGGGACGCCGTGGCTCGCCACCGCGGGCACCGGCGACGTCCTCGCCGGGCTCGCCGGGTCGCTGCTCGCCCAGGGGCTGCTGCCGCCGCAGGCCGCCATCTGCGCCGCGTACCTGCACGGGCTTGCCGCCAGGCTCGCCGCGGCGGGCGACGGCGACGACGACGGCGATGGCGGGCTGCCAGGCGCGGCCCCCATCGGCGCCGCCGACCTGATCACCGCGCTCCCGCTCGCGTTCCGCGCGCTGTAGCATCGGCGTTCCCTCCCGCGAGTGCGCGGAGGCGAGCGGGAAAGCACAGCTAGCATGATGTCCATGAACGGCCATGCGGAGGCGAGCGTCGAGCTCGGCGCGATCACGAGGAACATCACGGCGCTGCGCGCGCACGTGGCCCCCGCGGCGGTCATGGCGGTCGTGAAGGCCAACGGGTACGGCCACGGCGCGGTTCCCGCGGCGCGGGCCGCCGTGCGCGGCGGCGCGGACTGGCTTGGCGTCGTGCACGTCGCCGAGGCGCTTGAGGTGCGCAGGGCGGGGATCGGCATCCCGCTGCTGTGCCTGATGGCGATCGGC
>JAWWPV010000534.1:0-3733 GCA_033854775.1 Trebonia sp. | reverse complement strand
CGCCGGCGGTCGCGACGCCGGCCGAGGTGAGCGCCCGGGCCCGCCGCCTCGCGACCGCGACCGCGGCACACGCGAGGGCCGCCGCGACGACCAGGCCGACGGCGAGCAGGACCGGGTTGGCGAAGGTCACAGGCGCCTGCGCTTGGTGCTCGCCACGACCTCGATGAGCGCCGTGGCCAGGTCCGCCGTCGTGTCGATGCGGTGCACGGGCACGCCGGCCCGGCGCATCCCCGCGGCGAGGCTGGCGTCACGTCCCTCGACCGCCGCGCGGAGCCGGCCGCGCAGCAGGGGGTCACCGGAGTCGACGACGAGTTGCTCCCCGGTCTCCGCGTCCTCGACGACGACGAGGCCAGCGTCGGGCAGCTCATCGTCGGCCGCGTCGACGACGCGCAGCGCCACGACCTCATGGCGCGGCCCGAGGCGCAGCAGCGAGCGCTCCCACTCACCGTCTCCGATGAAGTCGGAGATGACGATGATCAGCGACCGCCGCCTGGCCAGCTTGCCGACCGCGTCGAGCATGGCCGCGAGATCGGTGGTGCCCCGGTGAAGTTTGCCCGGGTCGGCGCGGCTCAGTTCGGCGGCGATGTGCAGCACGTGCCGGCGGCCGCTGCCCGGCGGGACGGTCCGCACCGTCCCGTTGTCGTAGAGCAGCGCGCCGACCTTGCTGCCGCCCCTGCTGAACATCCGCGCGAGCACCACGGCGAGCTCGCTGAGCACGTCATGCTTGCCGCGCCCGGCCGCGCCGACCGTCATGGACGCGGAGCGGTCGAGCACCAGCCACACGGTGAGCTCGCGGTCCTCGTTGAAGACCCTGAGCTGCGGCTCGTTCAGCCGGGCGGTGACGTTCCAGTCGATGTGCCGCGCGTCGTCGCCGTCGGTGTAGGCGCGCAGGCCGGCGAGGTCGGTTCCCGCCCCGCGGTGCGCCGTCCGGTAACCGCCCGCCACGCGCCCCTCAAGGCGGCGCAGCACCCGCCACTCGAGGCGGAGCAGCAGCCGTTCCGTGGCGGTGCGCACGGGCGCGGGCGAGGGCGGCGGCGTGGGCATGGCCTCAGCGGCCGCTCAGGACGACGTCGGGCGCGTCGACCGCGTCGAGTACCTTCGTGATGATCACGTCGGGGGTGACGTCATCGGCCAGCGCCTCATAGGACAGCACGATCCGGTGCCGCAGCACGTCAAGGGCCAGCTCGCTCACGTCGTCCGGCAGCGCGTAGTCCCTGCCCTGGAGGAACGCCAGTGCCCGGGCGCCGGTGACGAGGGCGATCGACGCGCGCGGGCTCGCACCGTAGCTGACGTACCGCTTCATGTCGCCGAGCCCGGCGGCGAACGTGTGGCGGGTCGCGGTCACGAGCCGCACGGCGTAGTCGACCAGGGCCGGGTCGACGTAGATCTCGCGCACCCGCGCCTGCATGGTGATCAGGTCCGCCGGCGTGAGCATCTCCCGGGTCTGCGCGGCGGGGCGCAGCGCGCGGTCGACGATCGCGTGCTCCTCGGTGGCGGTCGGATAGCCGACGACGACCTTCATCATGAACCGGTCGACCTGCGCCTCAGGCAGCGGGTACGTGCCCTCGGACTCGATCGGGTTCTGCGTCGCCAGGACGAGGAACGGCTCGGGCACCTGGAAGGTCTCCCGGCCGATGGTCACCTGGTGCTCCTGCATCACCTCAAGCAGGGCGCTTTGCACCTTGGCGGGCGCGCGGTTGATCTCGTCGGCGAGCAGCAGGTTCGTGAAGACCGGGCCGAGCTGGGTCTGGAACTCGCCGGAGTGCTGGTGGTAGACCCGGGTCCCCGTCAGGTCGGCGGGCACCAGGTCGGGCGTGAACTGGTTGCGCTGTAACTGCCCGCCGACCGCGGCCGCGAGCGACCTGACGGAGAGCGTTTTAGCCAGCCCGGGTACGCCCTCCACGAGCAGGTGGCCGCCGCAGAGCAGGGCGACCGCCATCCGCTCGAGCAGCACGTCCTGGCCGACGATGGTGCGCTTGACTTCGAAGAGCACCGGCCGCAACGGGTTGGCCCGCTCGCCGGGTGACGGGTCTTGGCTGTCGGCCGGTGCGTCGGTCATCGCGCTCCTTCATGCTGGGCTGTCATATCTGCGGTCCCTTCCCCTGCCCGCGGCCGGCGCCGCCGAGCGCGCTGCCGATGGGCACGGCGAACCCGATGCCGGCGAACGCGTCCTGGCCATCGGGATCGGCGAGCGCCACGACGATGCCGATGACCATGCCGCGGCCGTCAAGCAGTGGCCCGCCCGAGCTGCCCGGGTTGACCGCCGCGTCGAACTGGATGAGCCCGCTGCGCTTGCCCGTGTCGGTGTCCGCGGTCCGGTCAAGACCGGAGACGACGCCGGCCGACACGCTGTCGGTCAGGCCAAGCGGGTTGCCGATCGCGACGACCGATGCCCCGACGTCGGCGCCCCCGCCGAGGGTCGCGGGGACGACGACCCGGGGGAGCTTCGCCGGGCTGAGCTCGGCGATGTCCGTCTTCTTGTCGGCCGAGGCGACGGTCGCGCTCGCCACCGTGCCATCGGCGAAGGTCACGGTGATGCCCGCGCCGCCCGCGACCACATGGTCCGCGGTCAGGATCGTGCCGTCGTCGGCCACGATGACGCCGGTACCGAGATCGCGGCCGGACCGGATGGTGACCACGGACGGCGCGACCCGCTGGTAGATAGCCGGCACGGTCAGGGTCGCGGTCGGGGTCGGCGTCGGGCTTGCCGTCGCCGCGGCCTTCGTCGTGCCCGGCCTGCTGGCGAGCAGGGTCGCGAGCACCGCGATCACGAGCAGCAGCACCACCCCGCCCGCCAGCCCGGCGGCCACCAGGCGGCGCGGTGTCACCCGCGCGCGCCCGGGCGGCGCGGGTGATCCGGTGTCGTCGACACCGTCAGGCTCCCGATCCATGACCTCACGCCAAACGCGGTAGTTAAGGACAGGATAAGTGCGCGGGTGAAAAGCGGGAAGAAACGGTGTCACCGCCCAGAGGTGAGCGCGGGAGTGGTGCCGTGGAGCACGCACCCGTTCGGAAGATCAAGAACTTTTATCCCGAACGGTGGCGTGCTTAAACCAGCACCCCAGATGGCGGCGGACGGGCGGCGGGCGGGTAGCGGCGGGCTCTGACCGCTAACCGGTCCCCGCCGCCGGCTTGGCCGTCGCGCGGGTGAAGCGGGAGCCCCAGGCCGCGACCCGCTCGGCCAGCTCGGGCGGGGACAGCACCTGGAAGTCCGCGCCGGCCAAGCCAAGCGCCATGACGGGCCAGTCGAGGGTGTCCCCGGGCGTCATCGTCGCCAGGCAGCGGTCCGCGCCGTCCTCCTCGATCGTGGCCCAGCGGCCGATGCGCTGCCTGACCACCGCGGCGGGCGCCTCGATGACGGCCGTGACCTGCCAGATCCCTGGGGCGGCGGTGACGTTCCTGCGGACGAACTCGGCGGCGTCGGCCGCGGGCAGCGTCCGCGGGCCGAACCGGGCGCCGGTCGGCCGCGGCACGCCGATGACACGGTCGAGACGGAAGCTGCGCCAGTCATTCCTGACCAGGTCGTAGGCGACCAGGTACCAGCGCCGGTCGAGGGCGACAAGCCGGTGCGGCTCGACATGCCGCTCGGTCCGCTCGCCGCTCGCCGCGCCGTAGGCGAAGCGGAGGCGCTCGGCGTCCCGGCAGGCCAGGGCGGCACTCGCCAGCACGTCCGGGTTGATGGCGGCCGCCTGGCCGGCCCGCGCGGCGTCCCAGCTGGCGGACTCGGTCATGG
>JAWWPV010000533.1:0-4017 GCA_033854775.1 Trebonia sp. | reverse complement strand
CGGCGCTCGGCGAGGTGATCCGCGCCGCCCTGATGCCCCGCGTGGCGATGTCCGCCGTGAAGGAGATCGGCCTGGCCTGGCAGCACGCCCTGCGCGACGGACAACGGGTCACCTGGCACAACGGGATGACCGGAGGCTACAGCGCGATCGTCGCCTTCAGCCAGGCACGGCGGGCCGGCATCGCCGCGCTCGCGAACGGGGCGGGTCCGCTGCCCTCACCGCTTGACGCGCCGGTCATCGATGCCCTCTTCTTGCCGTGACACTCACTAGCGCTGGTTAGCTGCCGTCGGTGGGCGTGGTTGCCGTCGAGCTGCCGGAGGCCGGCTCGGGTGCGGCCGGTCCTATGGCGAGCCGGGCCTTCATCGCGGCCAGTTCCCTGTCCACGTCGGCGGCCGATCCGGCCTCGTCGAGTTCCTTCTGGATGTCGTCGGTGTCGCCGCCCACGTCCTCGAGCACGCCGGACTGCAGCAGCTCGTCCATAGCGCCGGCCCTGGCCTGCATGTTGGCGATCTTGTCCTGCGCGCGCGCGAGCGCGGCGCCGGAGTCGCCGAAGTCCCTGGAGATGCCAGCGGCTTCCTCATTCACCGAGGCGCTCGCCTGGGCAGCGGTGTACTGCGCCTTCATGACCTCCTTCTGCGAACGGAAGGCGTTGACCCGCTGCTGCAGCTGGCTCAGGGTCTGCTCGAGTTTCTCCTGCTGCTCGCCAAGCTCCTGATGCTGCGCGTCCATGCTGTCCATCTGCTGCTGGGCGGCGGCCCTGCGGGACAGCGCCTCCCTGGCCAGGTCCTCCCGGCCCTGCCCGAGCGCGGCCTGGGCCTGGTCCCCCAGGTGAGCGACCGTGTGCTGCAGCTGCTGTTGCTGCAGCTCGATCCGCCTCCGCGAGGTGGCGATGTCGACCAGCGCCTGGCGGACTCGCGTGACGTGGTCAAGCATCTGCTCGTAGGAGTAATCGAGCATCTCGTTCGGGTTCTCGGCGGAGTCAAGCGCCTTGTTTGCCTTGGCCGCGACGATGTCGTGGGCTCTCTGGAAGAGACTCATGAAGGCCTGCTCCTTGCTGACTGCGGGCGGAGCCCGAGAGATGGCAGCGGCCTTGCGGGCGGCATGACGCCCACACGGGCAGCCCTCGTTGCGGGCAGCTACGCTGCCGCGAACTCTGCTTTAGAGTCTAACTGTCCTGGCCGGGCGTGCTCCTCGCGCAGGGACATCGGGGCCCGGTCTGACTTGGCCAGTTGCCGGTCGAGTGCCGTCATCAGCAGGACGACGATGCCGATGCCGATCATGATGAGCGAGACGGAGTGCAGGCCGGCGTCGTCCACCCTGGTGCGGAAGACGAGGCCGGTGATCGTCGCCGAGGCGATCGAGCCCAGGTAGCCGAAGGTGCGAAGCAGTCCGGACGCGGTGCCGACCTTCTCGGCGGGAGACTCCCGGTAGAGGGCCGTCTGGTTGGTGACGTTGCCCGCCCCGGACGCGAACCCGAACAGCGCCGTGATGGCGATAATGGCGACGACCGGGCTGTGGCTAGTCAGGAACAGGGTGGCGACCGACCCTGCCACCATGACAATCGCGGAGGCGATGAGGGATCCGCGGATGCCCTGGCGGCGTGAGACAACACGCGCGGTGACGGCGGACAGGAGGCCCATCGGGATCAGTAGCAGTCCTGCGTCGTAGGCGGACAGGCCGTGCGCGGCCTCGATCCATTCGGTGAGCCCGTACAGGACTACGTAGACGCCGAGCAGGGTGAGTCCGTACCGCAGGTAGGTGCGGACCAGCGCCAGGTTCGACGTCAGGAGCCGCACGTCGATGAAGGGGTTGGCGGCGCGCAGCTCCCACCACCCGAGAGCGGCCGCGGCCGCGGCCGAGATGCCGAGAGCGGTCCAGTCGGGACTTGGCAGCGAGAGCAGGAAGATGAGCAGGGCCGTCATCGCAGTGCCGAAACCGGCTACGCCGGGCAGGTCGATTCGCGCGACGACCTCACGCGCGGAGTGGCCCCCGAGCCGGTCCGGGTCCTTCGCGATCCAGCGCAGCGCCATCGCGAAGGCGAGGCAGGCGACGGGGACATTGACGAGGAACGCCGCCCGCCAGTTGAACCAGCCGACCAACAGCCCGCCGATCGTCGGGCCGATCGCCACTGTCGCGGCACCGGCGATGGCCAGGCCGCCGAGCACGCCGCTCGGCGGTGAGTTCAAGCCGACGGCGGCGGCTCGCCGGCGGATCAGCAGCATCGCCGACGGATAGCCGGCCGACGTGCCGAGCCCGATGAGAACACGGGCCACGACGAGCGTGGGCAGGTTCTGGCCGACGCCGCCGAGGACGCCGGCCGCAAGCACGATGGCGATGCCGGCGAGGAACACTCGCCGCGGCCCGAACTCTTCCGCGAGGCGACCGCAGGTGGGCTGGGCGATCGCGCTCGTCAGGTACAGGCTTGAGATCAGGATCGACGTCCGGCCGACCGGCACTCCCATCGCCGCCGCGATAGACACAAGCGCCGTCGCGATGACCGAGCTGTTGATCGGATTGAGCGCGGCCCCCATGAACATCGGCGCGACGAATCGCGGGCCGAACGGCCGGCTCTGCCCGGCAGGCCCATCAGGTTGACGCCCTCGGGCGGAAGTAGCGGTGCTGGCGTCGTCGGCAACGTCCAACGGTCCTCCAGGAATATAGGCAGGCTGCCTGACAAAATATAGCAGGTAGCCTGCCCATCCTCTACGCTGAGTCCATGGTCAGCGGATCACGGCAGGAAAGCCAGACGGCCACCGAGCTGATGAAGGCGATGACCCGGCTGCGCGCCCGGCTGCGGTCCGAGTCCGCTCCCTCCGAGATGCCGTGGACCTGGTCGCAGCTCACCACCCTCGGGCGGATCGTCGCGGAGGGACCCACGACCATCAGCGAACTGGCCCACGCCGAGCATGTCCGCCGGCAGTCGATGGCCGAGACGGTCGCGGCGCTGCGCTCGCATGACCTGATCACCGCGGTCCAGGACCCCGACGACGGCCGCAAGACGCTTATCACCGCGACCGATAAAGGCCGGTCGCTGCTCGCGACAATCCCGGCGGCCAGAGAGGCCTGGCTAGCCGCGGCGATCGGGAAGGCGCTCGGTCCTGGCGAGGAGCAGGCGCTGCTGAAAGCCGCCGCGATAATGAACCGCATCGCCGACGCCGACGTCTGACCAGCACCGCTGCACGGGCGAGCAACTCGGCAACTTCCCCCAGGCGTTCAGCCACCTGGCGCTGATCACGGCGGCGGTCAACCTCGACTACCAGCTTGACCACGGCGCCGGCCGGCTGCCGAGAGGCTAGGGCGGAACCGGGACGCGGAGCCGCGCACCCGTTCGGGATAAAGCTTTGGATTCTTCCGAACGGGTGCGTGGTTCACTCATTCGGCGCCAGGGTTCCCACGGGCGCGGGGACCGGAGCCGACGGCGGTCGGCTCCTTGACGAGCGTTGCCGCCGCGAGCCTTTCGTCCAGGCGCTCGCCCTCGATGTCGGGGTTGGGGACGTACCTGGCGAACCACCGCGGGTGGTACCAGATCCTTGACCCGATGATCGCCATGACGGCGGGCACCAGCGTGAGGCGGACGACGAACGCGTCGAGGAAGACCCCGGCGGCGAAGCTGAAGCCGATCACCTTGATGGTCGGGTTGCTGGTGAACATGAAGGCCACGAAGATGGAGAACATGATCAGCGCCGCCGCGGTGACCACCCGGGCCGAGTGCCCGGTGCCCCGCTCCACGGCGCGGCGGGCGTCGCCGTTCCTCGTGTACTCCTCCTTGATCCGCGACACGACGAAGACTTCGTAGTCACTGGACAGGCCGAAGATGATCGCCAGCATGATGATCGGCAGGAAGCTGATCGTCTCCGTCGGGGTGATGCCGAAGATGTGCTGGCCCCAGCCCCACTGGAACAGCGCGACCTGCGCGCCGAGCGCCGCGGCCATCGAGAGCAGGAAGCCGAGAATGGACTTGATCGGCACCAGGATCGTCCTGAAGGCGAACGTCAGCAGGATGAACGCCAGGCCGAC
>JAWWPV010000532.1:0-17311 GCA_033854775.1 Trebonia sp. | reverse complement strand
AGGCCTACAGCGAGATCGTCGCCGACCAGGACAACGTGTTCCAGTCCCAGGCGGCCAGCATGACCGACACGAGCGCGTCATCGCAGGGCCTCGGCCTGATCTCCGCCGTCAACGCGCGGGAAGACCTTTCCGAACAGGACGCGGTGCTGGCGGGCGCACTCGCCGCCAACTCGCTGACCGGCCCCGACCGGGCGGCCTTCGGGCAGGCGGCCGGACGGCAATTCGATGACACGCAGCTCTACCAGAGGCTGCTCACCCCGGGTGAGCTGACGTCCTTCAACTCCACGATGAACCAGATGGCACCGCCCGCGACGATCCAGGCCAACCTGACCAAGGTCCAGGACGCCGTCGAGGCGGACATCCCGCTGGCGGCGATGCAGCAGCAGGGGCTCTCCCCGGCAACCTGGCAGCTCCTGACCAGCACGTGGTCGAAGGCCAACTACGATTCGGCCACCAACGCCGCCGCCGCCACCCTCGCCACCGACCAGGGGCTCGCAAACAGCGCGAAGAACCGGGTCTGGGAGACCGCAGGCGTCGGCCTGGTCGGCCTCATCCTTACCCTGATCGTCTCGCTGCTGCTCAGCCGGTCCATCAACGGCCGGCTCGCCACGCTGCGCCGCTCCGCTCTGACGCTGGCGCAGGAGCAGCTCCCGTCGGTGGTGTCGCGGCTGCGGCGCGGCGAGTCCGTGGACGTCGCGGCCGAGGCCCCGCCGCTGAGCGTCGGCAGTGACGAGATCGGCCAGGTGGGCCAGGCGATCGACACCGTGCGGCAAACCGCCATCAGGTCGGCGATCGACGAGGCACGGGTCCGCCAGGGCGTCAACGACATGTTCCGCAACCTGGCCAGGCGCAACCAGTCGCTGCTGCAGCGCCAGCTCTCGGTGCTCGACGATATGGAGCGCCGGGCCACCGACCCGGACGTGCTCGACGACCTCTTCAAGATGGACCACCTCACCACCCGAATGCGGCGGCACGCGGAAGGCCTCATCATCCTCTCCGGTGCCCCTCCTGGCCGCTCCTGGTCCGCTCCGGTGAAGCTGGTCGACGTGATGCGCGGCGCGGTCGCCGAGGTCGAGGACTACGCCAGGGTGACGGTCTCCACGCAGTCCCGCGCGGCGCTGGCCGGATCCGCTGTCACCGACCTGATCCACCTGCTCGCCGAGCTGATCGAGAACGCGACCACGCTCTCGCCGCCGTTCACGCAGGTCCGGGTCGGCGGCGAGACCGTGGCCAACGGGTTCGCGATCGAGATCGAGGACCGCGGCCTTGGGATGGTCCCGCAGCGGATGCAGGAACTCAACGAGCGGCTGGCGAACCCGCCGGACATCAACCCGGCCAACACCGAGCAGCTTGGCCTGTTCGTCGTCGGGCAGCTGGCCAGGCGGCACGGGGCCAGGGTCATACTCCGCCCGTCGCCCTACGGCGGCACGACGGCGGTCGTGCTGATCCCCCTTCCGCTCATTGTCGAGGACGGCCCCGCGGCGATCACGTCAGGCGTGCCAGAGGCGGCGGGAGCCGGCGCGTCCTACAACGGCAACCGGTCCTACGCCAGCGGCGCCTACGCCAGCGGCGGTTACGCCACCGGCACCGGGGGTCCCCTGGCAGGCGGCGCCCGTGGCGCCGCCCGGGCGGGCGGCAACGGGATGGCGGGCAGGCCCGTGGCCGCCGCCTACAACAACGGCGGTACGCTCCCGTCCCGGGCCGGCTACCCGTCACCCGGCGCGGCAGACTCAAGGAGCTACGGCGCGGGAAGCCAGGACCCGAGGTCCACGATCCGCATCCCCAGCGCGCTGCGCCACCCGGAAAGCACCGGCAGCCCCAGCTCGCTCGGCAGCTACGGCCCGCCCGGCAGCTTCGGCCCGGGCGCCGGATACGGCGCGGGCGCCGGCACCGGCGCGGCCCCGGGCGGGGCGGAACCAGGCGCCAGGCGCGGACGGCACGGCACGGATGATGTCCCGGTCGTGACCGGGATACCAGTTGGCAGGCCGACCGCGGCGCAGGCACCGGAGTTCGATGTCTTCACGCCGATCCGGCGGACCGACCAGGATGGTCCCGCTGGCACCGACGCCGCGCAGCCCCTGCCGCCCTACCCGGACTCCGGCAGCCAGGCAACCGACGCCTTCGTGAGCCCCTACAGCCCGCCCGGGGCAAGCCCCTACCAGGGAGACAGTGCCGCCTACCAGGACAACGGGACCTCCGGAGCCAACGGAGCCAACGGAGCCAACGGAGCTTACGGGAATGAGGCCGCCTTCGGGAACAACGAGAACAGCGACGAGAGCAATCAGAACGGGGAGCCCGCCGAGGATTTCAAGGGGCTGCCGCGCCGCGTCCGTCAGGCCAATCTCGCACCGCAACTCCGCGCTTCCGCGGCGGCGGCCGGCTCGCAGGGGCCGCAGGCGGCGGTTCCCCCGGCCACAGCGGCATCGCTGAGCGACATGCGCAACACCCTGTCCGCCATGCAGCGCGGCTGGCAGCAAGGCCGGTCGCAGACGCAACGGGACGCAGAGGACTGAGTCGATGGAAACCGACCAAAAGTACCCAGTCAATCAGCTTGATTGGCTCCTTGATGACCTGGTGATGCGGGTCCCGCACCTTACGCGGGCGGTGTTCCTCTCCCAGGACGGCCTGGCACTCGGTGCCTCCAAGGGCATGGAGCAGGCTGACGTGGAGCACCTGGCCGCGCTCGCGGCGGCATTCCAGTCACTGGCCCGCAGCGCGAGCCACACCTTCGGCGGCGACGCTCGTCAGTCGATTATCGAGATGACGTCAGGCTTCTTCATCGTGTCCGCGGCCGGCCAGGGCACCTGCCTTGCCGTCCTGACCACGAGTGATGCCGACATCGGCCAGGTGGCGTACGAGATGGCGATCCTCGTGCAGCGCACTGGCGATCATTTGCAGGTCAACATGCGGACTCGCTCCGCCTAATTTCTGACGGGCTAGGAACAGGCGCTCATGCCGTCGAACGATGAACGGTGGCTAGACGCGGAGGCTGGCCGGGTTGTGCGGCCGTACGCCCTGACTGGGGGCCGGACGCGACACTCCGGCGAGGCCTTCGACCTGGTCGCCACGGTGATCGCGACCCAGATGCGGATCGCGGACCCTGGCGCACTTGGTCCTGAGCACTTCTCGGTGCTGCGACTCTCGCACGTGCCAACGACGGTGGTAGATATCGCTTCGGACGTCGACCTTCCGCTCGGCGTGGTCCGAATCCTCCTCGCTGACCTGCGCGAACTCGGCCTCGTGGCGATTCAGGCACCGGTTCCGATGAAGGCGCATCAGGTTGACAGAGAAACGCTGAGGGAGGTCCTGCATGGCCTACGGGGGCTATGAGGCTAACGGCGGGACGGCTGCCCGCCGACACCGCGCGATCAAGATCCTGCTCGCGGGCGGGTTCGGGGTGGGCAAGACCACGCTGGTCGGCGCGGTTAGCGAAATCAGGCCACTGCGTACCGAGGAACCGCTAACGGAGCGCAGCAAGTACGTCGACAGCACGGCCGGCGTGGAGCGCAAGACCACCACGACGGTGGCGATGGACTTTGGCCGCATCACGCTGCGCGAGGACCTGGTGCTCTACCTGTTCGGCACGCCCGGGCAGGAGCGGTTCTGGTTCATGTGGGACGAGCTCGCGCTCGGCGCGCTCGGCGCGGTGGTGCTCGCCGACACCCGCAGGCTGGCCGACTGCTTCCCCGCGATCGACTACTTCGAGCGCAGGGAAATACCGTTCATCATCGCGCTCAACGTCTTCGAGGGTTCCCGCCGTTACTCGGCGGAGGACGTCCGCGTGGCGCTCGACCTTGATCCCAGCCTGCCGATCGTCATGTGCGACGCACGGTCACGGGAGTCGGCCAAGGAAGTCCTGATCAGTTTGATAGAGCACGTCCTATCCGTAACCGACACCCCGGTATCACGATAGATAAAACAAAAAGCCAGATTCATTCCGAACGAGTGCGTGCTTCGCCTAAGCGGCGCCGTTTATACGCCGCCTTCCTACGGCAACCACAAGGCTTTAACCCCAGCCACAGCGCGGGCAGGCGAAGCGGCGTCCGATTTCTGCGGCGTCCTCCCGTGGGGAAGCTATGGAGGGGCGAAGCCCTTCCATGATCGGGAGGTGCAGGGGGGTCGTCCCCCCGCAAGCTACACCGCCTTCAACACAGCCCAGACGGCCTTGCCGTTGCCTTCGATGGGCGACCAGCCCCAGACGTAGCTGAGGGCGCTGACGATCTGCAGGCCCCGGCCGTTTTCACCGTCCGCGCCCGGCGACTTGGGCGTGGGCGCCTCATCGCTCGGGTCGGTAACCGCGAGCATCACCTCGCCGATCCTGCGCAGCAGGCACAGCCGAAGCGGGGGCGCTTCCTTCCCCAACGGGATAACCTGCCGACCGGTGCGCAGTCCGTGCCTGACCGCGTTGCCGACCAGTTCCGCGATTATGAGTTCGGCATCGTCGACGAGGTAACCGAGTTCCCAGCACGTGAGCAGTTCCCTGACGAACTGGCGGGCCGTCCTGGCCTCTTCCGGCACCGGGCTCAGCGGGCGGCACGTCACGGCAGGGGTCTCCCACCAGGCCGACGGCACCGGCAGGAACTGCGGAGGAGACGCCGGAAGAGCCGAGATGGGGACGACTTCGTCGTCATCATCCGGCTCCCAGTCAGCAACCCTCAGGTGAGCCAACGCAACCGCTTCCTGCATCGTCGTGGGGGGAGGACCGACCGTGCCTGTCACAGTATGTGGGGTATGCCTGGTTTATATGGTGCCCGATATGCCGTGCAGATGCAAGTCCGGATGAACGTGCATCCGGAGCAAGGTCAGATGAACGTGCATCCGTCCCGTGCACGGGACTGCCCGGGGAGACATCCCACGGGCAGAAAATGCGCCTCATGCAAATGTAGATGCACGTTCATTCGGACGTCGCATCGTGGCATACTCGGTATCGCGCTCATGGCGTGTTAGACCGGTCACCCTTGCGGGCCGGAGGTTCTTCAGTCCAGTAACACAACTCGATTCAGTCACTGGAAGGAACAGAACATGACTCAGCCATACAACGGCATGCCTGCCCCAGAACTCACAGATGTCACCTGGGAGAAGAGCAAGCACAGCAACCCCAATGGCGCGTGCGTCGAGGTGGCGCACCTGCCGAACGGCGAGGTCGCGGTGCGCAATTCCCGCTTCCCGGCCGGCCCCGCGCTCGTCTACACGCGCGCGGAGATCGCCGCGTTCCTGGACGGCGCCAAGGACGGCGAGTTCGACCACGTGGTCTAATTCTCCGGGGGACGTCCTCACTTCCCTGGCCGCACACCCGTTGATATAAACAGTCATCATAAGACGGGTGCGCGCATAACTCACCGTGTAACGCGCAGGCGTTAGTCCGCGGCGTGAAGCGCACATGCCTTCGATGCAATTGTCATCGCTTCCTCTTCCGTAATGCCATGATCACGTGGGAGGATACTCACCTCACGCACGTGCTCACGAGCTGAAGCGAGCCACCGAGGAGTGTGATGCTCTCGCCCGAGGACTCCGCCTGGGAGGAGACCCCGCAGTTGCTGTTTAGCCCGCGTTCCGCGGGCCCGACAGTGCAGCGCCTGGTGCTCGGCGGACACCTGCGCCGGCTTCGCGAAGAGGCGGGCATGACGACCGAGCGCGCCGCCTCGAGCATCCGCGGCTCACACTCGAAGATCAGCCGCATGGAGCACGGTCGCGTCGGGTTCAAGGAGCGCGACATCGCCGACCTGCTGACCCTCTACGGTGTCGGTCCTGGCGACGAGCGCGAGGCGCTGCTCAACCTCGCCGGGGAAGCCAACACGCCCGGCTGGTGGCAGGGGTACGCGGACATCCTGCCGCACTGGGTCGAGCCGTACTTCGGCCTTGAGGCCGCCGCCTCCTTCATCCGCGAGTACGAGCTCCAGTTCGTCCCCGGCCTGTTGCAGGTCGAGGAATATGCCCGCGCGGTGATCCGGCTGGGCACCCTGACGTCGGAAGACGAGATCGACCGCCGCGCGAAGGCGAGGATGTCCCGTCAGGACATCCTGAGCAGGGAGAACCCGCCGAAGGTGTGGGCCGTGATGGACGAGGGCGCGCTGCGCAGGATCATCGGCGGCCCGCAGGTCATGCGGGAACAGCTGTCGCACCTGATCGACATGTGCGATCACCCGGCCGTGACGCTCCAGATCCTGCCCTTCTCCGCGGGCGCGCACCGGGCGATGGGCGGTCCGTTCACGATCCTCAGGTACACCGAGCCGGACCTGCGTGATGTCGTCTTCATCGAGCAGTTGACGAGCGCCCTGTACCTGGACAAGCCGACCGAGGTCGACGCCTACCTCGAGGTCATCGAGGAAGTCTGCTTGCAGGCCGACCCCTCCGCCAAGACCCCGGGCATGCTCAAGTCCGTCTTGGACAGCCTCTAACCGAACGCGATCACTTCCCCGAAGGCCCGAACGACCTGCGTACCGTCGACTATGTGCACGACCGATTCGGCCGATCCCCAGGGGGCGCGAAATGAACATTCGGCTCGTCGACCAGGATTCCCCCGACGCGGCGCCCCTGCTGCGCGAGCTTCACGAGAAAGTGCTGTTCCCGTCGTTCTCCGCTGAGGAGTACATTCCGCCAACAACGTTCGAGCCGACGGGCGAACTGGCGCTTATCGCGCGCGGCGACGACGGGGTCGTGCTTGGCGGTGCCCTTGGCGAGGTCTACTCCACCGCCGTGCTGCTGGCCTACCTCGCGGTCCGGCCCGGCTTGCGCGGCGGCGGGGTCGGAAGCACGCTACTCGCGGCGGTCAGGGACCGCTGGCCCGCGCGGCGCCCGGTCATGTTTGTCGAGCTGGACGATCCGCGCCACCACGAACCTGATCCAGGTTACGGCGACCCGGCGGCACGGCTGCGCTTCTATGGCACGTCCGGCACCCGGCTGCTCGCGATCCCGTACTTTCAGCCGCGGCTGCGTGGTGACCTCCCTCGCGGCTACCACCTGTTCCTTGGTGTGATCGCGCCGGACGGGACCGCCCCGCCGCCGACGATGCCGGCGAGCCAGGTGACCGGGTTCCTCCGCGAGTACTTCAAGGACTGTGAGGGCAGCGAGGCACTCGACGACCCCGAGGTCCGGTGGCTGCTCGACACGATCGGCGAGCAAGAGGAAATCGGACTCGTCGGCACCACCGAGTACCAGGGGCTAACGGATGCGGTTCCGCCCGGCATGTCCCTTCCGGGCACTAGATAAGAGTTGTACCGACAGGTACCTTTTCTTACAGGGTCTTGGGGTTCCCCTTGTACAACTGAATGGATGTCGGCTGATGGGTGGTAAGCCGGATAGACAGTCGGACTTCGCCGTCGTCGGGGCTGGACTGGCCGGGCTGGCGACAGCGCTCGGCCTGAGTGCCACCGGCGCGGACGTGACCGTCTTCGAGGCGCGGGAGCGCGTCGGCGGCCGGGTGGTTTCCGCCCCGCAGCCGCCGACCGAAACAGCGCCGCTGGTCCTCGACCTCGGCGGGCAGTGGGTTGGGCCGGGACAGACCCGGATACTGGGCCTCATCGAGGAACTCGGCCTCCACCTTGACGCGGCTGGCACATCCGGACAAGCTCTCTGGGGTCTCGGCGGCGACCTGAAGCAGGGCGGCGCGGCACTTCCGCCGCTGCCGCCCCTGGCGCTGGCCGAAGTGCTCACGAGCGCCGCGCTCCTGACGCTGATGTCCAAGAGCATCCAGCCCGAGGCACCGTGGAAGGCGCCGAGGGCGCGGCAGTGGGATCGCGTCAGCGTCCACGACTGGATCAACCGCCATCTGCGAACCCGCGCCGGGCGCGAGTTCGCCCAGATCGTCGTGCGGGGAAACGCCGCGCTTGAGCCCAGGGAGACATCCCTGCTCGGCATCCTGTTCGACCTGCGGTCGCTTGGGCCCGCGCGCAACCTCGGCACCGCCGAGGCGTTCCGCGTCCGCGAGGGCACGCACGAGATCGCCCGTCGGCTCGCCGAGCGATTCGGCGGCAAGATGCGTTTTGCCGAGCCCGTGCGGGCCATCGCCCAGGACGCCGACGGGGTCACGGTCGAGACGGATGCCTCGGCCCTGCGGTGCCGCCGGGTGGCGGTCTGCGTGCCGCCGCCACTGGCCCGCCAGATCAGCTACGCGCCCGCGCTGCCCGGCTCGCGGTCCCGGCTCCTGGCCGGCCTTGAGATGGGGGCTTCCGTCAAGTTCCACGCCGTCTACCGGCGTCCGTTCTGGCGCGATCGCGGGCTGAGCGGCCAGGTCATGGCCAGTTCGGGCACGATCGGCCTGACCTACGACAACTCACCGGACGACGGAACAGGACGCGGCGTCCTCGTCGGGTTCGCGGTGGCGGATGCCGCCCGCGGCCTCGGCAAGCTCGGTCCCGCAGGCCAGGAGAAGGAGATCCTCTCGTCGCTCGGCCGGCTATTCGGGCCCGACGGCGGGGCACCTGAGGCGATCGTCATCAAGGACTGGGGCGCCGAGGAGTGGACGGGCGGCTGCTACGCCGCACACTTCCCCGTGGGCGGGTGGACCAGTTACGGCAGCGCGTTCCGCGAGCCGTGCGGGCGCATCCACTGGGCGGGCACGGAGACCGCGAGCGAGTGGCACGGGTACATGGACGGCGCCATCCGGTCGGGTGACCGCGCCGCCGGTGAGATGCTCCGCGCCGACGCTACGAGCCAGGGGAGCAACCAGTGACGATGACCAGTGCCGAGTCGCTCGACACCGTACCGGGCAAGATCCTGGCCGCCGTGCCCGAGGCGATCATGGAGGGCCTGCGGCACGAACTCACTGATATCACCAAGCGCCTCGGGGAATTCTGGCACGGCGGGGCGTGGCATCCCGAGGATGACAAATTCCGAGAGGAGCGCCGGTCCCACACGAACGCCCACCTCAACGAGATGGGTGTCGCGTGCCACGAAGACCTGAGGGAAAGCCTGACCAGATGGCCAGCACTGACCGGATGGCCAGTAGACACGAAGTCGAAGCGGACTGCCCTGCTCCTGGTGCTCTGGCTGGAGTGCTGGGAGCTCTGGGACGCCCACCTCGTCTACCGGACGCTTGGAGTCGTAGAGGCAGTCGTCGGGGAGATCACCGAACCGTCCTCCGATGGGTCGCCGGAAGACTGGGAACGGGCCGCCTGGCGAGCGGCCGGCAAGGCGATGTCACTCATTACCGCCGACGCGGACATCTTCCGGCAGATCATGCTGTCCGACCCGGTGGAGCTGGCCGCGCAGGCCAAGCGCGGCGTGGAGACCACGATGGCGGTCATTGGCGAGATCAACTCGCTTCTCGGTCACCCAGACGCGACAGGCGACGTCCTAACCGCCAGGGGGCTCCGCTACGTCGAGCTCGTGGCGCTGGAGAGCCAGTGCTTCTACGAATTCCTCATCGCCGCCGCGCGGGCGCTGTGCGACTTTCACAACTGGCTGGCAACGGCTCCCCCGCTGCGCACGGGCAGCCGGGCCCGGCTGCCCGAACAGCCGGCCTACAGCGAGGACCTCTCGACCGTGAACCGGCAGGGCCTTCTCGACAGCATCGATGACGCGCTCAACCAGTTCCGCTCTCGCCAGGGAACCCTGAGCAGCCTCACCCTTTCCCGCGCCGAGCCTTGGGAACAGCTGCTTGGCGAGATACGCGAGATCGCGGCCCGGGGAGGTGATGCGGAAGATGCCAGCGTGGTGTTTGTCCCCCGGCGCGTTTCGATCCGGTACTGCTATCCCTTCGCGGTCCGAACGGATGTGCACGCCCCGGACATGGATAAGGGCACCTGGCTGGATGAGGCACGCAGGGACGGCCGGATCGGGGAGGACCTTAACAAGCGGCTTCAGCCGCTCGGCATCAAGGTCCAGGACGTTAAGGCGCTCGAGCCGACGGTGGTCTTCGCCGCCCAGGGCGCTGACAGCGGCCTCTACGGCGGCGTGCATGTGGAGCTTCCCGGCATCACGCTTAGCACTGGCCCGTCGGACGAGCAGCCTGGCCGCTGCCGGGTCTGGATCACGCTCAGCCGGATGGGAAATCACTGCCTGTGTGTCGAGCGGGAGACCTTGAAAACCCCGCGGCCGCATGACGTCTACCAGGCAGTGGCCGCGGGTACCCTCTATGTCTTCGGCGCGACCGCCACCCTCGCGGATGACATCTCGGAAGCGACCAGCTGGGACAACCTGCACTCGTTCGGCCGGGACGTGATCCACGCCGCCGCGAGCGCTGATTTCTGGCCCTCGGGCCAGCACGATGGCTCGTCAGACAACTACCCGTACGTGCGCGGCAACCTGCATGAGGTGCTCATCGTCCACACCGATGACGCGCTGGCCACGGATCCCGATGGCGTCGCGAGAAAGCTCAATTCCGCCGTAGGCGGCCGGATCCTGCTGAAGTCCGTCCAGAGCACTCCGACCACCATCGACGAGTGGGTCCGGTATCCACCAGCGGCGCAGGTGAGTGCCGACAGCGGCATGACCGGAATCGTCAACCTGCCCGAGCTTGGGCTGGCGGGCGACTGGTGCACGCACACCGGGGAGACGACCGTCTTCGGCATCGTCGCCGCCCCCTCGTGGCAGAGCGACGCATACATGGAGGCCGCGCAGTTCGCCAGTTCCTGGTCCCCGCTGCTGCGGCTCTGGAGTGAGCGCCTGCAGGCCGCCATCGAGGCGGGCAACAATGAAGAGGAGAACAAACATCGCGCCGATGAACTGCACGAGATCGAGCGGACGGTGCGGCGCCATCTCGCGCAGATCCGGGGAGAGGAGCTCTGCTCTGCCCTCTCCCATCGCCGATTCCTCGACCGGCTCCTTGAGATGTCTAGCGTCCCGCGGCTCCAGGAGGTACTCGAGTCTCAGCTCCTCGCCGCCGAGCGCCTGATGGACTGGTGGAATGAGGCTGCCAGGCACAAGAGAGACGAGCAGCGGCGCACGAGCGACGACCAGCGCCAGAAATCCGATCGGCGACGGGAGAAGATTCTTGGCGTGATCGCGCTGTTCGGCATATGCGAGCTGGGCGGGTTCCTAGATCTGGCCAACGGGACGAAGTGGCATCAGAGCTTCTTCGGTCTCTTCACGCTACGGGAAGGCATCTGGGAGGACTGGCTCGTGACCATCTTGTTCGTCGTGGCCCTGCTGGTGCTGGTCGTCTTCTACTTTGGCTCCTTCGGGCTGAACGACACGCTGCGCCCCAAGCGGGATAATCCGCCTTCGACCGAGACGCACCCGTCCTCGCCGGCCGCGCCCTAGCCGCAGCGGCCGGGTTGTCCCGACCCTGGGCGTCATTGGGCTGGGAGCCTACTTCCTGGGCTCCCGGCCTGTGTGATTAACGTTGCGCGTAACCAGAGTCGGCCGGGGACGTCCATGAGCACTAGGATTACTAGGAAGAAGCTAACCGGCGAGAAGGTAGTGACCGCATGGCCATTGAGCTCGACAACTCATTCACCGTCCCAGTGCCGCCAGAGAAGGCCTGGGATGTCCTGCTTGACGTTGAGCGGATCGCCCCGTGCATGCCCGGTGCCAGCGTCCTGTCGATCTCTGATGACGGCAATGAGATCGAGGGCCAGGTAAAGGTCAAGCTCGGTCCGCTTTCCCTCACTTACAAGGGCACCGCCAAGTTCACCGACAAGGACCAGGCGAACAGCACGATCGCGATCGAGGCGACCGGCAAGGAGACCCGCGGCGCCGGCACCGCGTCGGCGAACGTGCAGGCCACCCTCAAGCCCGCCGACGCCGCGGGCAGCACGGTCGTATCGATCCACACCTCGCTGAACGTGACCGGACGTCCGGCTCAGTTCGGCCGATCGCTGCTGCCCGAGGTGAGCGGCAAGCTCATCGCGCAGTTCGCGTCGAACCTGGAGGCGCTGATCGCCTCAGACAACGCGGCCCCGGCCGCGGAGACCGCCTCCCCCGAGGCCGACGGGACGGCGGCCGACTCTTCCAGCGAGGCAGCGACCGCCGCCGCCAAGCCAGCCACCGCCCCGGTGATCAAGCAGGAAGAGTCGCTGAACGCCTTCAAGTTCGTCGTCGTCCCGATCCTGAAGCGCGTGATCCCGATCGCGGCGATCGGCGCCGCGATCGCGGTCGTCACGCGCAAGCTCACGAGCAGGAAGAAGAAGTCGTCCTAGCCAGCACCCCAGTCCCGCCAGTCACTGCCAAGCAGGATTGTGAGTACTTAGCACCCGGATGACCCACGATCACAGGGCTAGGGGACCAGGACCTCGGTGATCGGCAGGGACGAGTCAGCGGGAAGCGCCAGGGTGGACGGCGGGCGACCCGCTGCCACCATCGAGGCGCCAAGGGCCGCCACCATCGCGCCGTTGTCCGTGCACAGGCCGGGACGGGGGACGCGGACCTGGATGCCGGCGCTCTCGCCCCTGGCCGCGGCCAGGGCTCGCAGCCGGGAGTTGGCCGCCACGCCGCCGCCGATCACCAGGTCGGTCACGCCGTGCTCGCGGCAGGCGGCCACCGCCTTGCGGGTGAGCACGTCGGCGACGGCTTCCTGGAAGGACGCGGCCACGTCGGCGACCGGGACCGGCTCCCCGGCGTCCTGGCGGGCCTCGACCCAGCGGGCGACCGCGGTCTTAAGGCCAGCGAAGGAGAAGTCGAAGGTGCCGTCGTGCAGCTTGGCCCGCGGGAACCTGATCGCGTCCGGCGACCCTTCCCTGGCCGCCCGGTCAATCGGCGGGCCGCCGGGGAACGGCATGCCGAGCACCCGGGCTACCTTGTCGTAGGCCTCGCCGGCCGCGTCGTCGATCGTCGCGCCGAGCGGGCGCACCTCGCCCGTCACATCCGACACCAGCAGCAGCGACGAATGACCGCCGGATACGAGCAGCGCCACGCACGGGACAGGCAGCGGACCGTGCTCAAGCTGGTCGACGGCGACGTGGGCCGCCAGGTGGTTCACTCCGTAGAGCGGCTTGCCGAGCGCGTAGGCGTAGGCTTTCGCCGCCGCGACGCCGACCATCAGCGCGCCGGCCAGCCCGGGGCCCGCGGTGACCGCGACGGCGTCGATGTCGGATGGCCTGACGCCTGACTTGGCCAACGCGCCCTCAAGCACGGGGACCATCGCTTCCAGGTGCGCGCGGCTGGCCACCTCGGGCACCACGCCGCCGAACCTGGCGTGCTGGTCCATCGACGACGCCACCTCGTCCGCCAGCAGTTCCCGGCCACGGACGATGCCAACGCCCGTCTCGTCGCATGACGTCTCGATGCCGAGCACCAGCGGCCCATCGGTCAACAGGCTCATCGCAGCAGGTCCTTACGCATCACGATCGCGTCCACCCCGGACGGCTGGTAGTAGCCACGGCGCACGCCGAGTTCCTCGAACCCGCGGCGCAGGTAGAGGCCGTGCGCCCGGGGGTTGTCCGCACGGACCTCGAGGAACACCTCCGCGCAGCCCCGGTCCCGTGCGGCGGTAAGCAGCGCGCTGAGCAGCGCCGAGCCGATTCCCTGGCTCCAGGAGGCCTTGCGGACCGCGATCGTCAGCACGTCGGCCTGCATCCCGCCCGGAATGAACATCATCCCCGCATAGCCCGCCATCACGGGCCCGCTGGCGGCCCCGCGCCCGCTCACGATGTCGCTATCGGCGACGCCGCCGTCGCCCGCGTCCACCTCGGCGAGGAGGTACAGGCGGCTCTCCGGCGGCTGTGCGACCTCGTCGGCGAACATCTCCGGCGACCAGGGGTCGTCGGGGAACAGCTCATGCTCGAGCGCGATGACGTCCACCAGGTCCGCCGGGACCATCGGGCGCAGCCGTGCCGCTCCGCCTGGGTTCGCCGCCTCGTCATCGGATTCCGTCCGGCGGCCACGCCAGCCGGTCATCACGGTGTCACCCGCTTGGGAGCGCCAGGCTCGCGGGCGTCGGGGCGCCGCAGGTACAGCGGCTCGGGCGGGAGCAGCTTCTCGTCCGGATCCCCGGCGGCAAGGGCCGCCAGCGCCACCCTGCAGAGGGTCGCGGCCGCGGGGAAGGCCGGGCCGAGGCCGTCGGGCAGCACCTCGGGGTAGAGCATCGGTCCCTCACCGGCCGCCGGCAGCCCGGACACCGGGATCAGCGCGGGCTTGGCGACCTCCGGGCCCGCGATCCGCCGCCCGGTGCCGTCATAGCGCGCCCAGTAGAGCTCTCGCCGTCTCGCGTCCGTGGCCACGAGGAAGTCTTCGCCGCCAGCATCCACGTCCGCAGCGATGACGTCGAGGGTGCACAGGCCGTGCACCGGGATGCCGAGCGCGGCACCGAGCACCCGCGCGGTCACCAGCCCGACCCGCAGGCCGGTGTAGGGGCCGGGGCCTACCCCCACCGCGATGCCCGTCAGGTCACGCTGCGACGCGCCCGCGTCGGCAATAGCCTTGGCGATGGCAGGCGCAAGCAGCTCCGCGTGGCGGTGCGCGTCAACCGTGACGAGCTGGGCCAGCGGCTGGCCGCCGTCATGCAGCGCCACCGTCACCGCAGGCGTCGCGGTGTCTAGACCGAGCAGGAGCACGACCAATGAGCGTAGTCGCAATGGTGACTACTTGGCGATTTGAGAAGCCATTTCCTTGGCGACGGTGTTCGCCGCGGTGGTGAGGTCGCTCATGGACACGGGCCCGTACTTCTTGCCGCTGCCGCCCTGGTCAAGGCCGTCCACTACGACGGTGACGATGACGTTGCGGTAGCGGACGTAGACGTTGGCCACGTCCGTGACCGCGCCGCCCCTGTTGAACACCTGGGTGGCCTGGAAAGCGGACGTCTGGGAACCGCCAGGCATCCCTGTCAGGTCCGCCACCTTGGCCTTCGGCTGTCCGCTCTTCGGCCCTGGCGAGGTGTACCCGTTCTCGAACGACTGGTAGGCGTCTTCTGCGGCGAAGGTGGCACTGCCGTTCCCCGAGGCGAGCCCGCTCGGCGAGTAGGCCTGCAACTGCACCTCGAGCACCCGGTACGTCGGCGCGCTGTCCAGCGTCCAGGTGCACTGGGTGTTGGCGCCGGAGTTGAGCGGCGGGGCCGCCTGCTTGCGCGTGCCCGGCAGGTACTGGTTCAGCGTCGTAGTGGGAACCGTAGCGCACGGGTCGGGCACCTGCTGAAGTTCGCCAGGCAGGAAGTTCGTCACGAAGTTGCCGAAACCGAGGTTAGCCGCCCCCGGCCCGCCGCTCATCAGGTAAACGACGACCGCGATCACCAGGGCCACCACCGCGCCGCCCGCGATCAGCAGCCGACGGTGGTTGCGCCTTTCCGACCGCCGCTCATCCCGCGAGTCAAGGCCGCGCCGGTGCCAGCGCTCGGAGAACGCCTCATCGGAATCGGGCTCCGCCCAGGACGGCGCCTCTTCGCCTTGCCGACGGGGCGGCCGCTCCTCCTGGGGCTGCGGCGCGGGCTGCTGCGGTGCGGCCTGCTGCGCCTGGTACTGCGGCGCCTGCTGCTCCGCCCACGGCGCCTGCCCCGTCCAGGCCTGATCGGCCTGGGGCGCCTGCCCCTGCCCGCCGTAGCCACCGCCCGGGTAACCGCCGCCGCCATACTGGCCGCCGCCATGACCGTCGCTGGCAGGCGCCTGACTGCCCGGCGGGTAGCCAGGACCGGCAGCGCCCGGGTAGCCGCCATAGCCGCCCGAGGGAGCGGCCTGACCCTGCTGCCCCCCTTGCCCGCGGGCGTCCCGCGTCCGGGCCTCCCGTGGGCGGACGGGGGCGAGGTCAGGGAACTCCCGCTGGTCTTGCGGTGTGGCGTCATACCCCTGCCGCTCGGGCGCGTCGCCGTCCTGACGTGCCCGGCGGCCACGCGGTCGGCCGGGGAATGACCCATGCTGAGTCACGGCATGCCTCCGGTGAGGGTTGGTGACCTAGAGACCAGGTGAACGTACAAAAGGAAACGGTACAAAGCCGAACTATAGACGATCAGCGCGGTTCGCGAGTGGCAACTTGATGCCTTCCCAGCGCTCACCGACTGCGGAAATTCGCACCGAGCGCGGTACGTCCCCGGTCGGGTCATCGGGATCGCCATCGCGATCGGCCCCGTTCCCGCCGACCACGGGGCCACCGACCACGGGGGCGTCGGCTTTGGCCGGCGTGATCGTGATTTCCAGGCGGTCGGCCGCCAGCCCTTCGGCCATCCCTCCGCCCCACTCCACCACCGTCACCGAGGCGGCGGTGTCCGTGTCCAGGTCGAGGTCGTCGAGCTCAAGAACGCTGCCGAGCCGGTAGGCGTCGGCGTGCACGAGCGCGGGCCGCGGCGTGACCGTCGGCGCCGAAGGCTCCGCCGGCGGGTGCACTCGCGCGATCACGAACGTAGGCGACGTGATCGGCCCGCGCACGCCAAGCCCGTCACCGATCCCCTGGGTCAGCGTGGTCTTGCCCGCGCCAAGCCCGCCGCTGAGGATCACCAGGTCTCCGGCGCGCAGCACCGTGGCAAGGGACCGGCCGAGTGAGCGCATCTGCGCGGCGGTAGCGACGGTCAGCGAAACCTCACTCATGGTGCGACCTCGGCACGCGCGCGCCGATACTAGTCACGACCTCGTACGAAATCGTGCCGAGAGCCTCGCCCCATTCCTGGGCGGTCGGTTCACCGTGATCCCCGGGCCCGAAGAGCACGACCTCTTCCCCCTCCGCCACCGGTTCGTCCCCGAAGTCGATGACCAGCTGGTCCATGCAGACAGTGCCCGCGATCGGCCACCGGCGGCCACGAGCGGCCACGAGCGGCAGACCGGTCGCCGCGCGCGGTATCCCGTCCGCGTAGCCGAGCGGAACGAGGCCGAGTGTCGTCTCGCGCGTCGTCGTGTACCGGTGCCCGTAGGACACCCCCGTCCCCGCGGGCACCCGTTTCACGAGCACCAGCCGGGCCCGCAACGTCATCGCGGGCCGCAGCCACGGGGGCGCCCCCCCGGGGAGGGTAGCCAGGCCGTAGCTGCCACCGCCGATCCGCACCAGGTCGTAACGGGCCTGCGGCACGTCGAGCGCCGCCGCGGTGTTGGCGATGTGCCGCACTAGCGGGGTGATGCCGGCGCTCTCCGCGACCGCCAGGGCTTCCTTGAACGCCACGAGCTGCGCCTCGATCGACGGGTTGCCCGGCTCGTCCGCCGAGGCGAAGTGCGACCAGGCGCCCACGACGACGATGCTGCCTTCGTCTTGTGCCTGCCTGGCCGCGACGAGCGCCGCGGGCCAGTCGGCCGCGGTGGCCCCGCCCCTGCTCAGCCCGGTGTCCGCCTTCAGGTGCACCCGCGCCGGGCGTCCGGCGACCTTGGCGGCGGCGGCGAGCCGCCGCACCATGGCGGCCGACCCCGCGGCCAGGTCCACGTTGGCGGAAACCGCCGCCGCGTGATCGTCGGAGCCGATGGCCATCAGGCAAAGCAGCGGGACGCCGATCCCCGCCTCGCGGATCTCAAGTGCCTCGGCGACG
>JAWWPV010000531.1:0-2893 GCA_033854775.1 Trebonia sp. | reverse complement strand
GGTCGCAGGCGAAATAACCAATCTCGCATGAGCCCATCACGGCAACCGATCGCCGGACAAGGTGCCGGGGTCTTGCGGATGACGCGGCGCTGGTTCAGACGAGGCGCTGGTGGACGTAGCACCATCTCCACGCCTTTCCCAGCGCAAGGCTGGCGGCGACCGGGTGGTCGGTCTCCTCGTAGTGCGCCTTGGCGTGCTGGTTCGGCGATTCATCGGAACAGGCAACCCAGCCGCAGGTCAGGCAGACCACCAGGCTCGCCTGGCGGTCCTGGCGACTCTGGCAGACCCGGCAGTCGGCTGACTGCGCCCCGACCGGCGCAAGGTCGTCGAGGTGCTCACATCGCGGTGCCGTCCCGTTCGGGGTTACGGCCGGCGCGCCTAGGGCCATGCTCTGGCCGGGGATCATGGCAACCTCCCGTTACGTCATGCAAATGCCGGGCCCGGCCCGGTCGATCATTACGAGTCAACCCCGGTAACACCCCGGCGGAAACAAGCAACGCGCGCACGGCCCATCACCAGAACCGATCAACCTGCCAGCAGACCCATAGCCGGGCGGTCAGGCGGCACCGCGCTCAGACGGGGACTCCGCCGAGGGTGCGGCGCCACTTCGCCTCGAAGAACGACAAGATCCCGAACGCGATCAGCCCGAGTGCGACGAGGACGAGCAGCCACGGGCCGAAGGGTGTCTGGGCGAATGAGCGGAGCACCCCGTCAACGCCCTTGGCCTTGGCCGCGTTATAGGTGATAGCCGCGTCCAGGGCCGCGATCCCGATGCCGACGACGACCAACGCGCGCGCGACGTATCCCGCCTGGCCGAGCCTGACCACCACATCCTGCGTGCCGCGGCTCATCCAGCCCATCCGAAGGTGCCGGGTGAACTCGGCGCTGAAGCCCCTGACCGCCATGACGATGCCGAGCGCGACAAGCACGATCCCGGCGAAGGCGACGAGGACGCGGCCGCCGTCGAGGGACAGCATCTGGGCGGTGTAATCCCGCGCGGTGCTGTCATCAGATGCGGGCTTGGTGCCGTGCACGACGAACATCAGCGTGCTGTAGAACGCGATGGCGTAGGCGATGCCGCAAAGCAGAGCCATGACCCGGTGGCCCTCGGTCGGGTTCAGCCGCTTCTGCGCGGCCTGGACGAACCGCCACACGGCCAGCGCGAGGAACCCGATGACCAGGATCCACAACAGCAGGTATCCGAACGGCTTGTCGGCGATCGCCTCGATGGCCCCGGCACGGTCTGGCTCGTGGCGGGCGACGCCGAAGGCCAGCATCACCGCGATGACCCCGATGACGATGTAGGCGATGCCCCGGGCGACGAACCCCAGGCGGGCGAACGTGTTGAGGGCGCCGGATCCCTCCGCTGCCCTGCCGCCGGAGGCGCCGTTCCGGCGGCGGCGCGAATACGGCCTTTCGTATCCCCCGCGGTTCCGCCCGTATCCACGCCCGCGTCTTCGAAAGCCAACTCCAGCCGACATTAGCCCACCTCTGCGTCCAGGGACCCGACCCCGCAGAAAACGGCGGGCTAGCACTACCCAATCCCAGCCGTGCCCCGCCGGAAACAAGCAAACGCCGAAGGCCTCATCACCGAGACCGATCAGAGGCAGGCAGCCGGATAGATTGCAATAGATACCTCGGCTGTGCGGGCAGTCTTGGTGATGGGGTTGCGTGGAAACTTTGCGCTACCTGGAAATAAAGCACGCGTAGCACGTGCGGAAGCTCCACGTAACGCGGAGTTTCCACGTTACGGCCACGGGTGCACCGCGGTGCACCCCGGCGAACCGGACATACGAGACGACTCAAGGCAGCGACGGCGACGGCGCTGTGACCCCGACGGGCGCCCGCCCGCGCTGCAACGCAAGCCGGTTACCCATTCCGAGACCTCGAGCGCGGAAGTAAGCTAGTGGTAAAGGTTTTCCTGTCCCGCGCTGGGTTGGGCGTTACGTGGATTCATCGCAGCCAACCGCGACGGTAGCCCTGTCGCTCGATCCAGCCGGCAGTTGCGAAGAGGTCGAGGGATGGGCTAGATGCGGACTTGGCGGCGGGCATGGAGCTACGGCAGCTTCACTACTTCGTGACGCTGGCGGAAGAGCTGCACTTCGGGCGGGCGGCCGAGCGGGAGCACATCGTCCAGTCGGCGCTGAGCCAGCAGGTGCAGCGGCTGGAACGTGAGCTGGGCGTCCGCCTCCTGGAACGCAGCACCCACCATGTCGCGCTGACCGCAGCCGGGGTGGTGTTCCTGGTCGAGGCGCGGCAGATCCTCGCCCACGCGGACCGCGCCGCGAACGCCGCCAGGAACACCGCGGGCGCCGCCGCGCCGCTGCGCGTCGGCATCATCGACTCCAGCTACGACTCAATGCCGCAGATCCTGCACGAGGTCCAGGCCCGCTACTCCGGCCTGGTTATCCACCAGGTCGAGGCCAGCGTGCCCGAGCAGTACCAGCAGCTCATCGACGGCCGCCTGGACGTCGGCGTCGGCCGCGCCGCGCTCGCCCCGCCGCAGATCGCGTCGCTGCTGTTCCGCCAGGACCCGCTCGGGGTCCTGGTGCCGACCGACCACCCGTTCGCCGAGCTCGAGGGCGTGACCGTCGCCGCGCTCGCCAGGGAACCGCTCCTGCTCGCCGAGGAAGCGATGGCCCCGGAATTCAACCAGTTCACCGTCGAGATGTGCCGGGCGGCCGGCTTCACCCCGACCGTGTACGGCGGAACCGTCGAGAGCATCCGGGCGGCCGCCGACCTCGTCGCCGCCGGACGCTGCCTGTACTGCGTCCCGTCCTCCTGCATCGCCGCGCTCCCCGGGACCATCTGGCGGCCGCTGGCCGAGCCGGCCTCCGACTACCCGTGGTCGGTCCTGTGGCGCGCCGCCGACGACTCCGGCCACGTACGCGCC
>JAWWPV010000530.1:0-6519 GCA_033854775.1 Trebonia sp. | reverse complement strand
GGCTGCCGGTGCGCACGCCGGGCAACCACCCGCTAGGGCCAAGCGCACCCGCGAACGGCGGCGGCGCGGCATTCGGCGGTGACAACTTCGGCGACGGTGATTTCGGCACCACCCGGATGCCGGCGTTTGGCGGTGACGGAGGGTCGGCAGGTACCGGCGGCCCGGTGCCGTCGACTTCCCCGGCGGGCGCGGGCAACGGCATCGGTGGTTCCGACGGCAGCCAGGTGACGATCCCGCCGACGGCCGGCGCCGCGACCGACCAGCGGCTGCCGATCTTCGACTCCCTGGAGTCGGACTGGTTCCGCCGAAGCGGCAAGTCGCTCACTTCAGCCGCGGCCCCGGCCGCGGGACAGGCCTGGAACTCACCGGCGGACGAGGGGTACCGTGCCGCGCGTATCGTGGCATCACCCGAAGCAGGGGAAACCACTACGGCCGGACTGCCAAAGCGCGTACCCCGGGCAAACCTCGTGCCCGGTTCGGTCGGCGGCGGCAGCGAGGAGACTGAGGGCGCGCCACCGGTTCGCTCGGCGGACACGATCCGAAACCGGATGTCGAGCTTCCAGCGCGGCGTTCGTGAGGCCCGCGCCGCCGCACCCCAGGACGAGGAGCCATAGATCGTATGAGACCCACGGATAGAGCCGTCGGAACTAGAGGAGGAGCCTGTATGAACGGGCGAGGAGAGGAGCGCGCGTGAGCACGCCAGGACGCCCGGTCCAGGACCTCAGCTGGCTGATCACGAACTTCGTGGAGCGGGTCCCAGATGTGGCCCATGCGGTCGTCGTGTCCTCGGACGGACTGCCGCTCGCGTTCTCCGCGGGATTCCCTCAGGAGCGCGCGGATCAGCTCGCTGCGGTCACGTCGGGCCTGACCAGCCTTACCCAGGGTGCCTCCCGGGTCTTCGAAGGCGGCGCGGTCGTCCAGACCGTGGTGGAAATGCAGCGTGGCGTGCTGGTCATCATGGCGATTAGCAATGGTGCCAGCCTCGCCGTGCTCGCGGCCTCCACCTGCGATCTCGGGCTAGTCGCGTACGAGATGACCCTGCTGGTCGAGCGCGCGGGCCGCGTTCTTACCCCCGCTACGCGTGGCGGCGTCATGCAAGGCGCGATGCCAGGAGACGGAAGGCGATGATGAGCGCAGGTGGTTCCATCTCTGGGGGACGCGGTGTCGGGGCTCGGCCGCACCGGTGACGACCGCGGCTCGCCCGCATGGCAGGGTCCGACAAGGACCGGGCCATGGGACGAGCCGCAGGCGCAGCGACAACCGTATCCTCCGGCGCAGCAGCAGCAGCAGTTTCCCGCCGAAGAGGAGAGCGGCTCGACACGGCTAGTCCGGCCCTATACCGTGACCGGCGGCCGTACGCAGCCGAGATACAAGCTCGCGCTCGAGGCTCTAGTGAGCGCGACCGTCTATGAGCCGCGCGACCTGTCTGTGCTCGCCCCCGAGTGCCAGGCGATCCTGCAGTTCTGCCTTGACTGGCGCTCCGTCGCCGAGATCTCGGCGGTGCTGCGGATGCCACTTGGCGTGGCGCGGATTCTGGTCGCGGACATGAGCGCGGACGGACTCGTCCGCATTCACCAGCGTGACGACTCCGAAGGCCGACCCGACCTTAACCTGCTCGAAAGGGTGCTTAGTGGACTCCGTAAGATCTAGCGTCGCCCGGCCGCACGGAGGCGGCGACGCGTCGGCGATGACTTCGGTGAAGATCGTCGTCGCCGGCGGCTTTGGTGTGGGTAAGACCACCTTCGTCGGTTCGGTGTCGGAGATTACCCCGCTGACCACCGAGGCCGTCATGACCGTGGCGTCTACCGACGTCGATGACCTGTCGCACGTTCCAGACAAGAACACGACGACGGTCGCCATGGACTTCGGCCGGATCACGCTGGAAAAGGACCTGGTGCTCTACATGTTCGGCACGCCCGGACAGCACCGGTTCTGGTTCATGTGGGACGACCTGATCCAGGGCGCGATCGGCGCCGTGGTCCTTGTTGACACGAGGCGGCTCGCCGACTCGTTCCCGGCGGTTGATTACTTCGAGGCGAGCGGGCTGCCATTCGTCATCGGCATCAACGGGTTCCACGGGCAGTTCCCGCACCGCTCCAACGACGTGCGCGAGGCCCTGGCGGTCCCGTCGACCGTGCCGATCATCCCGTGCGACGCGCGCAACCGCGAGTCGACCAAGGCCACGCTCGTGACCCTGGTCGAGCACGCGATGTCGTTGCAGTCGGCTGGCCGCTACTAGCGGGCGGGGCTCTGCCAAGCCCCGCCCGGCCATTTTGCGTAACGCCATTGTGAGCTGAATCACGCCTAAATCGCGCGCTGTCGCTCGGCGCAGCGTTGCGTCAAACCCGGGCCGACAACCGAGTCGCTGGCTCATGGCCCGATTGCGGTACTCTTGCGCCTGGCAAGGGGCGGTAGCTCAGCAGGTCAGAGCAGCGGACTCATAATCTGCCGGTCGTGGGTTCGAGCCCCACCCGCCCCACACTGCGTGACCTGTGGTGGGACCTTCCCCTGCACCGTCCTGCCCGTCCGGGACGGCTACATCACCAAGCGCTCGTACCGACGGCCAGCACTGGCGCCAGCTCGTTGCGCAGTGTCTCGAGGAAGGTGACAATCTCCGCCGCAACCGACCGGTGCTGCTGGTCGTTCAGTACATCGTGGTGAGCGCCGCGGACGACCGTCAGCCGGCCTTTCGGTAGCGCTTTAGCCGTCTGCTCCAGCGCCGGGCGGTCTGCCAGTGGGTCGGTGTCGCCGACCAGCAGCAGCTGCGGGAGGTCCGCGACTTCCGCGTAGGCGGCGTCAAGCAGTTCGCCGGGCACAGCTTCGGTCAGCGCGCCGCGCTGCAGCAAGGCGTCAGCATTGAGCACGCCCCGGTGCACGGGGCAGTGCGAGCGGACGTCGAGCTCGGCGTCCCACTCGCCGCCGGCCCGCGCGTCGTGGCCGGGCAGCCCGGCCAGCACGACAGCTTGCGGCCACCAGGCGGAATCCGGATCTGGCCGCATCAGCAGCGCCGCGATCCCGGCGGCACCCAGGTCAGACGCGACAAGCACCAGCGGGCGCGCCAGCCCGTCAGGCGCGTCGCTGGCCACGCTGTCAACCGCCTCGGACAGTTTCTGGGCCAGCTCAGCCAGGAAGGCCGTGGCGTTCGCGGCTCCGGCGGGTGGCGGCCCGATGACGCGCACGCGGTAGGCGTCGAAAGCCAGCCGCGAGCCGAACCGCGCGTACGCAGCGGGCGTCTCGCCGCGACCGGGAACGACGATCACCGTGCCCCTGGTCCGCAGCCCCTCGGGAGCGAAGTAGTCGGCGCTTTCGGTCATGTCAGGCTCCCGCCAGCTCAGGTGCGACAGCGTCCTGCGTCGCCGGCTTCCAGCCGAGCGCGGGCGCCACCTCGGTAGCGATCAGTTCCAGTGCGCGGATGGCCGCGTCGTGGTCGGGCACCGCCGGGTTGAACTGGGTGATCAGATCCGTGGCGACCGGCAGTACCTTCTCCTTCTGCAACTCCTCGATGACCTCGTCGGGGTGGCCGTAGAAGCAATGGAACCGGCGCAGCGCCTCGGCCTGGTCGATGCCGTCCGGGAAGGCACCGCGCAGCACGAAATTCTGCGCGGCGGCGTGCACGTCTGCGGCGATCTGGTCCAGCGCCGTTTTCTTGTCCTTGGCCGGGAACACAAACCGGGACAGCCCGATGCGGGGGGCCCGCGGCAGGCTCCACGCCGCCAGGAAGGCGTCGGCCCAGGGCCGCTGCACCTCGTCGGTCGGCTCGTTGTAGCCGTAGGTGGCGCGGTTGAGCAGCAGGTTGGACCCGGCCGCCGCCGCGTACTGCGCGCCAGGCGCGCTGAATACCGCCTGCCAGATCCGGTCGCTCCAGTCACCGGGCGGCGGCTGGACCTTGAAGCCCTGCGGGCCGATCTCCTGTCCGGCCAGGGCGTTGCGCAGCACCGCCAGTCCCTGGCTGGTCAGCTCGCGCTTGCGGGAGACGTCGGCTCCGAAAGCGCCGTATTCCACCTCACTGGCGCCGCTGCCGACGCCGATCTCGACCCGGCCGCCGCTGAGCGTGTCGACGACGGACAGGTCCTCCGCTAGCCGGACGGGGTTCTCCAGCGGCAGGATGGTGATCGCGGTGGACAGCCTGATCCGCTTGGTGCGCGCGGCGGCGTGGGCGAGGAAGGTCCACGGCGAGGGCAACCCGCCGCCTCCCAGCGGTGCATGGTGCTGGGCGACCCACCCGACGTCGAAGCCAAGCTCATCGGCTACCACGAACAATTCCTGCGCGTTGCGGTAAGTAGTGGCCAGGTCGCCCCGGCCCTGGACGTGGGTGAGGAAGCCGAGCCGGAACCTCGGCTGCTCAGGGATTTGGGTCATGCTGGTGCCTTTCGATGGTCGAGCTGGTCAGGCGACGCCGAGATTCTCGCGGAACGTCTTGTACTCGTAGTCCTTGCGGAACCGGCCGCGCTGCTCCAGCTCCGCGACGACCCCGTCTATGAACTGCTCGAGACCCTCGGTCTGCACGTCGATGTTGATGTTGAAACCGTCCGAGGCACCGCCGTCGACCCATTCGATGATGTCGTCTGCGACCTGCTCGGAAGCCGGGATGCCCAGCTGCCCGGCCAGCTTGTCGAGCAGATAGTCAGCGTCAAGCAGTGCGTCCAGCTCGTCCTTGCGCGCCTGGCGAACTGCGCGTAGCCACCGGGGACAGGGAGTACTGCTTTGGAGGTGTAGAACTCACCCTGTACGTCCACCGGGACCGTCTTGGACGCATCGACGACCGACAGCTGCGACATCACTGTCCTCTCAGGCGTCCACGAACTCGCGCTCGCGGGTGTAGCGGTTCACCGGGAACGGCAAGCCCAGGTTGCCGCGCAGCGTGTCGGCCTCGTACTCGGTGCGGAAGATCCCTCGCGACTGAAGGATCGGCACCACGGTTTCGATGAAGTACTCGAGGTCCTCGGTAAGGCGGAACGCCAGGTTGATGCCGTCCAAGGCGCCGGCCTCGAACCAGGTCTCAATGGTCTCCGCGACGGTTTGCGGCGAGCCGACGAATGGGCCGGGCTTGTACTGCGACACAGCCTCCACGGTCTGCCGCAGTGTCCACTGGTTGTCTATCGCCCGCTGGACGAGAGCGGCCCCGCGGCGCCCGCCGCGCTCGGTCAGATGGGTCAAGTCCGGGAACGGGGCGTCCAGGTCGTGCTGGCCGAAGTCGTAGGCGCCGAACGCCCGGCCGAGAAACGCCAGCTTGCGGTCGAAGTCGTTGTCCTCCTCGAAGATCTCCCGCGACCGTGCTTGCGCCTTCTCATCGGTGCTGGCCACAATCGGGCTGCCGTTGGGCAGGATCACGATGTGGTCGGCGTTGCGGCCGAGTGCCCGGGCCCGCTGCTTGACGTCCGCATAGTGCTCGCGCGCTGACTCGAACGACTCGCCTGGAGCGAAGATCCCTTCGGCCACACGGGCGGCGAGGTTGCGGCCGTCCTCTGAGACCCCGGACTGGAAGATCACCGGCTGCCCCTGCCGGGAACGCGACAGGTTCAGCGGGCCGGCGACCTTGAAGTGCTCGCCGGCATGATTGAGAGCGTGCAGCTTCGCCGGGTCCAGGAAGACCCCGCGCTCGACGTCAGCGGGGAACGCATCGTCCTCGTAGGAGTCCCACAGCCCGCGCGTCACCTCGACGAACTCCAGCGCGCGGCCGTAGCGGGTCGCGTAGTCCAGGTGCTCGTCCAGCCCGAAGTTCTTCGAGACCTGCGAGTCGAAGCTGGTGACCACGTTCCACCCCGCCCGGCCATTGCTGATGTGATCCAGCGACGCCACCCGGCGAGCCAGGTTGAACGGCGAGTTGTACGTCGAGCTTGCCGTGGCGACGAGCCCGATGTTCGTGGTGTGCGTCGCCACCGCCGACAGCAGGGTGAGCGGCTCCAGCCGGTTCAGGTAGTGCGAAGGATAAGTTGCGTTGATGAACTGGCTGTCGACGATGAAGAACGCATCGAACAACCCGCTCTCGGCGAGCTTCGCCTGCTGGATGTAGTAGCTGATGTCGATGCTGGCGTTCTTCGCCACCCGCGGGTCCTTCCACAGACCATCCTGGCCAGGGCCACCGACCCCGTACGGGTGCAAACCGAAGTGAAGCTTGCGGGGCATGGGATTCTCCTCGTTCTCCCGCCGCGGAGTTCTCCTGCCGTGGCTGAGATAGTGATTTGCCCAGTCCGCCGTGATGAACTGGCTGTCGACAATGAAGATAAAATCGAACTAACTTTGCGGCCTCGGCCTCTTTAGCGCGAGCGACGTACCGCCGGATACCGGCACTGGCGTTGACGAGGTGTCGGGGTCGAACCGCGGCAGGCTGATGGGACAGGCCCGGCTTGATCACACGCCGCGCATCGCTTGGTGACGGGCAGCCCGGCGGCAGCAGCACGCTGCACTCGGGTAGGTCGGCTTGGCCATGGGAACAGTGTTGCCAGGTCAGGCGTGGTCTGTCCAACGACGCTTTGTGATCAGGATGGATCACGAAAACTGATAATTGTCTAGTGGTCT
>JAWWPV010000529.1:0-4302 GCA_033854775.1 Trebonia sp. | reverse complement strand
AGCCCCCCGTCGGCGATCGCCACGTCCGAGCGCCACGGCCGGACCTCGTACCCGAACGTGTGCAGGTCCGAGTCCGACCGCACCCCCGGATACCGGAACAGGTCCCAGGTCCCGCCGGACGCGCCCCGCCCCTCGAGGATGGCGTAGCTGCGCCCCGGGTGGTCCCGCTGCAGGTAGTAGGCGGCGCCGATGCCGGACACGCCGGCCCCGACGATGAGCACGACAACCGAGTCGACCCGCTCGGCTTCCTCACCGGTGGCGCCCATGCCGCCAGCTCCCTTCGCCACGCAAGCCGATCGCCCTAGAAACAGATTCTAGAACCCGATCGCCCTAGAAGCCGATAGGCAGTCCCGCGTAGTTCTCCGCTAGCCCGGCCGCCCCGGCCGCGCTAGAGGTCACCCACCTAAGCTGCGACAGCTGGAGCTGCGCGTCAAATGGGTCACCGGAGATGTGCAACATGGACGTCATCCACCAGGAGAAATGCTCGCACCGCCAGACACGCCGCAGCGCCGTGTCGGAGTAGGCGTCCGCCAGCGCGCCCTCGTTCTTGCGCACGAGCCGCCCGAGCGCGGGCGCGAGCAGCGCGACGTCCGCGATCGCGAGGTTCAGTCCCTTGGCGCCGGTCGGCGGGACGGTGTGCGCGGCGTCCCCGGCGAGGAACAGCCGCCCGTACCGCATCGGCGACTGGACGAACGACCGCATCGGCAGCACGCTCTTGTCGGTGATCGGCCCCGGCGTGAGCTGCCAGCCGTCCTGCCCGTGCCCGAGCCGGGTGCCCAGGGCCGTCCAGATCCGGTCGGCGGACCAGTCCGCGACGTCGGTGCCGTTGGGCACTTGCAGGTAGAGGCGGCTTACGGTGGCGGACCGCATCGAGTGCATGGCGAACCCGTCTGGGTGCCAGGCGTAGATGATCTCGTCGGTCGACGGCGCGACGTCGGCGAGGATCCCGAGCCACGAGTAGGGATACACGCGCTCCCAGGTGTCACGCTTGTCGGCGGGCATCGCCGCCCGGCTCGGCCCGAACGAGCCGTCGCAGCCCGCTACCGCCACCGCGTCGATCCGCTGCGGTGCGCCGGAGGAGTCGGTGAACGTGACAAACGGGTGATCGGTCTCCGGGTCGTGCACGGCGGCACCGGACGCGTCGTAGTACACCTGCCGCCCGGCGGCGTCGCTGGCGGCGACCAGGTCCGCCTGCACCTGCGTCTGCCCGTACACCCAGACGCTGCGCCCGACCAGGTCGACGAAGTCGAGGTGATGCCGCTCCGACGGCCATTGCAGGTAGATGCCGCGGTGCTCGTCGCCCTGCGCCTCGATCCCCGCGCCGAGCCCGACGGAGCGCAGCAGGTCGACGCTAGAGCTTTCCAGGATCCCGGCGCGGATGCGCGCGGCGACGTACTCCTTCGTCCGCGCCTCGACGACGATCGACTCGATGCCGTCCTGCGCGAGCAGGTGGGCGAGCAGCAGGCCAGCCGGGCCGGCCCCGATGATGGCAACGTCAGTCCGCATGGGTCTCTTTATAGATGACAACGGGCCCGCGCCGCGACGGCGGACGCCCCGCCTGTGGCGGAGGTCACCGCGCGGCCGCGGGCCGCTGTCGGTTAAGCGATCGAGTGATCCCGAACGGTGAAGTAGTGACCCTGGTCGAGGTCCGCGATCAGCCCGGGCTCGACCGGGCGCCACCCGAACCGCTGCCTGGTGATCGCGCTGGACGCCGGGACGTCGATCGCCGCGAAGCCCGCGAGCGAGCCAAACTGGTCGCGGGCATCCTCGGGGGTGATCGACTTGGCTGGCACCTGCACGTGGCGCCCGATGACCTCGGCGATCTCCCGGAACGGCACACCCTCGTCGGCGACCGCGTTGAGCAGCGTGCCGGCCGGCGCCTGCTCCAGGGCAAGGCGGAACAGCCGGGCGGCGTCCACCCGGTGTACGGCCGGCCACACGTTGGCACCGTCGCCGATGTAGGCGGAGATCCCGGTGCGGCGGGCGACGTCGATGAAGATGGGGATGAACCAGTAGTCGCCCTCGCCATGCACCGACGGGGGCAGCCGGACCACTGAGGCGCGCACGCCCCCGTGTTGGCCAGCACTGGCTGCGACGGCCAGCGCGGCCGGCTCCGACACCCGCGGATGGGCCGGGTTCTCCGACCGGATCTCCTCGGTCGAGATGCCGCCGGCCGGGGGATGCGGCAGCCCGGAGGCGACGACGAGCGGCTTGTGCGTTCCGGCCAGGGCCTCGCCGAAGGCAGCGATGACCCGCCCGTCAAGCGCCGCGGCGGCAGCCGGGTCGCCGGTGGGGGAGAAGTCGTGGACGTAGCCGGTGTGGATCACCCCGTCGGCTTCGGCTGCGGCGACCCGCAGCCCGTCGGTGTCCTCCAGCGAGCCCATGAACACCGTGGCCCCGGCGGCCGTCACCTTCGCGGCGCTGTCGTCCGACCGGGCCAGGCCCACGACCTGATGCCCGGCACTGAGCAGTTCCCGCACGACAACAGACCCGATCCACCCGGTCGCGCCAGTCACGAATACGCGCATGATAATTCCTTCGATGTCACGTGTCCCGGCCTCGAACAGGCGTCCGGATGACGCCGGGCCGGTATCTCTACGATGCGTCCTGCGACGGCCCCGCGTCCAAGACCCGTTCCGAGATGCGCGATACGAATCAGGCATCACCACAGTTCAGAACGCATATGTGGCAGGCGTGCGCTGCACAGTCCTGGCCGTTACCCTGGAGGGGTGCCCGAAGCCACGCTGCCGGAGCCCGCTGACCCGGTGCCCTTGTCCCCGGCCGATCTCGACCTGCGCCTCGTCCGCTACTTCACGGTCGTCGCCGCCCACCGCCACTTCGGCCGCGCCGCCGCCGAACTGCTCATCGCGCAGCCGTCGCTGAGCCGCCAGATCCGCCGCCTGGAACAGCAACTCGGCGCCCGCCTGCTCGACCGCACCCCCCAGGGAACCCGGCTCACCGAGGCCGGCGAGGTGTTCCTGCCGAAGGCCAAGGCCCTGCTCCGCTCGGCCGCCCAGGCAGCGGCGGCGACGAAGGCCGCCGCCCAGCCAAGCCGGATCACGATCGGCTACACCCCGGGCCTCATCATCACCCCGGCCGTCCGCCAGCTGCGCCATCAGCACCCGGACGCCGACGTGCAGAGCCTGCACCTGGAGTGGGACGAGCCGCGCACCGCCCTCCTCGACCACCGAGTGGATGCCGTGGTCACCCGGTTGCCGCTGGCGACCGACGGGCTGCACGTGACGGTCCTGTATGACGAGCCCCGGCTGCTTCTCGTCCCGCTGGACCACCGGCTGGCCGGCAAGGAGTCGGTCACCCTCGACGACATCGCCGACGAGCCGATCCCGCGGATGGCGGACCCGGCGTGGAACGCCCACTGGCGCATTGACCCGCGACCCGACGGCAGCCCGGCCCCCGACGGCCCCATCGCCCTGACCCTGGAGGACAAGAACGAGCTCATCGCCTCCGGGCAGGCCGTCGCCATCGTCCCGGCCGGCGTGTACAACGGCCAGGTCCGCCCGGACCTCACCACGATCCCGCTGCACGGCGTGGCGCCCAGCCATGTGATCCTGGCCACCCGCCGAGATGAGGCCGCGGGCGACCGCGGCCGCCTCGTCGCGGCTTTCCGCCGGTCAGCACAGGACTGCCTGACGGGACCCGGTGCGGAAACGACAGCGTGACCGCGTGCCCGCGACCGGGATAACCTAGCCGAATGACTACGCCGCAGCACCGGGCTGACCTGTTCATCGACCCCGTAGATGACCCTCGCGAGGGCGGACCGAGGCTGGGAGGCGAGCGGGCGACCCTGGCCGAGTTCCTCCGCTGCCAGCGACTCACCCTGGAGCTGAAGTGCACGGGCCTGGACGCGGAGCAGCTTGCGACGCGTTCCGTCGAGCCGTCGACGATGTCCCTGCTCGGCCTGCTCAGGCACATGGCCGAGGTCGAGCGGACCTGGTTCAGGACCCGCTTCGCCGAGACCAACACGGCCAAGCGCTACCAGACGGCCCAGGACCCGGACGGCGACTTCAACGGCGCCGTCGCGGACCCGGCGGTCGTCGAGGAGGCCTGGGCGGCCTGGCGCGCGGAGATCGCGTTCGCCAACGATTTCATCGCCGACCACGACTTCGACTTCGTCGGCAAGGACTCCCAGGGCGAGCCGGTCTCACTGCGCGAGCTCCTCGTCCACATGATCGAGGAGTACGCCCGCCACAACGGCCACGCCGACCTCCTCCGCGAACGCATCGACTGCACCGTCGGCGACTGACCCGGCCGTTTGTGCGGTTTTATTCGTCGGTGACCGAC
>JAWWPV010000528.1:0-6902 GCA_033854775.1 Trebonia sp. | reverse complement strand
CTGCGGGCGGGTCCTGGCGTCCTGCGGGCGGGTCCTGGCGTGCCGCTGACACTGAGATCGCGGGTCATCCGGGTGCCTGGCACCCGGGGGCCGGGAGGTTCGCCGGTTATGCCCCGGTTTGCTGGAGCTGCGGGCCGGCTGTTATCATGATCGCGGGTCATCGGGGGCTCCCTGCCATTTTTGACCCGCAGTAATCTAGCAGGCGCATTATGACCGGCGTTTTGTTCTGTTTTATGGCGGTGAGAGGGCGGTCTGCGGGGTGTTCCCCCGCGATGACCCGCGGTCACGGCCCGGACGTCACCCTCACGGTCACGGGCGACGGCTTCAACGGGACCGGCCCGATGAACTTCGAGCTGCGCGACGGGCGGATCGCGCGCCGGCGGATCAGCTGACCGCGCCGGGCCGCTGCCCAGCCCAGCCCAGGCCGGCCGGGTCGCGGTGGTCACGGCGGCCCCGGTAGGCCGCGGGGATGACGGGGATATGACTTGCGGCATACGCGGGCTGCCGAAGTTCTGGCCTGGCGGCAGACACCTTGCCGGGCGGCTGGTTCCTAGTGTTGGAAATGCCGGAGAGGCCGGCGTGACCGATGGAGGACGGACGCGATGATCGAGGTAAAGAACCTTAGTAAGCGGTACGGGGAGAAAGCTGCGGTCGACGGGCTTGATTTCGTGGTTCAGCCCGGTATCGTGACTGGTTTTCTCGGCCCGAACGGGGCCGGGAAGTCCACCACGATGCGGATGATCGCCGGACTGGACGAGCCTTCCGCCGGCCGGGTGCTGGTCAACGGCAGGGACTACCGCGCGGCGCAGGCGCCGATGGCCGAGCTGGGCATCCTGCTGGAAGCCAGGTCGGTGCACACCGGCCGGTCGGCTCGCAATCACCTGCTGGCGCTGGCCCAGACCAATGGTGTCAGCCAGCGCCGGGTCGATGAGGTGATCGACCTGGTCGGCCTGGGTGGGGTGGCCCGCAAGCGGGTCGGCGGGTTCTCCCTCGGGATGGGCCAGCGGCTGGGTATCGCGTCCGCGCTGCTCGGCGATCCGCGGGTGGTGGTCTTGGACGAGCCGGTCAACGGGCTCGACCCGGAGGGGGTGCTGTGGATAAGGAACCTGCTTAAGGGCCTGGCGGACGAGGGACGCACGGTGTTCGTGTCCTCGCACCTGATGAGCGAGATGGCGCTGACCGCGACCCGGCTGGTGGTGATCGGCCGCGGCCGGCTGATCGCCGACACCACCGTCGAGGAGTTCGTGGCCCGCGCCGGGGGCGGGGCGGTCACCGTGCGCACCCCGCAGGCGGCCCGGCTGCGCGAGCTCCTCCTCGGCCCGGACATCACCGTGACCAGCCAGCAGTCCGGCATCCTGACGGTGCAGGGCCTGAGCGCCGAGCAGATCGGCCAGACCGCCTGGCAGGCCCGCCTGCCCGTTTACGAGCTGACCCCCCAGCAGGCCTCGCTGGAGGAAGCGTTCATGCAGCTCACTGACGACTCCGTCGACTACCGTTCCCGCAACACCACCGAGGAGGTGGCGGCCTGATGAGCGCCGTATCAGTCCCTGCCGCGCGGCTACCCGTGCTGAAGGTGACCCAGCGCCGGGTGCTGCGGTCCGAGCTGACGAAATTCCGCTCCCTGCGGTCCACCGTGTACACCATGGCGACCGCGGTCGTGCTGATGATCGGCATCGGCGCGCTGTTCTCCGCCGTGACCGCCAGCCAGTACAAGACGGGCCAGGCCAGCATCGACGCCGTCAGCACCAGCCTGGACGGCACCGTCTTCGCCGTGGTGGCGTTCGGGGTACTCGGCGTGCTCATGATGAGCGGCGAGTACACCACCGGCATGATCCGCTCCTCGCTCACCGCCGTCCCGCGCCGCCTGCCGGTCCTGTGGGCCAAGCTGGCCGTCTTCGCGGGCACGGCATTCGCGGCCTCGCTGGTCGCTAGCTTCGTCTCCTTCTTCCTCGGCCAGGCGCTGCTGAGCAGTCATCACCTGAACGTGGCCATCACCGCTCCCGGTGCGCTGCGTGCGGTCATCGGCGCCGCCCTGTACGTGACGGTGGCCGGCCTGATCGGGGTCGCCATGGGCGCGCTGTTCCGCAACACCGCGGCGGCGATCGCCACCTTCGCCGGCGTGTTCTTCGTGATCCCGCCGCTGGCCGGGCTGCTGCCCGCCTCGATCAGCAATCACCTGGCTCCCTACCTGCCCTCCAACGCGGGCGAGGCGCTCTGGGGCGGGGCGTCCAACGTGCAGCACGCGCTGTCGCCGTGGACAGGATTCGCACTGCTGTGCGGCTACGCCGCGGTCCTCATCGCGGCGGCAGCATGGCGGCTGCGACGAGCCGACGCCTGACCAGGACAATACTCGGCATGAGGACGCTCTGGCCGACCGGATACCCAGCGACCCGCGCAGCGGGCCGCTGGGTATCCGACGTGCTGCTCACCTTGGTGGCCCTGGTAACCACCATCCCCGCGCTGTCTCGCGACACCACCGGGGGACTGCACGCGGCCGAAAGCGTCGTGCTGGTTTTCACGGTCGCGCCGCTGGTGGTCCGCCGGATCTGGCCTCTCCCGGTGTTCGGCTGGATCTTGGTCTCCGCCATCGCCGTGGGATTGTGGACCAGGAGCGCGGTCGACGGCGTGGCCCTGCTCATCGCCTTGTATACCGTGGCGTCGACGCGGCCCCGCAGGGACGCGCTGGTCTGCGCGGGCCTGCTCGAGGTCGTCGCGGTCACCGCCCTGCTGCTGTACGCGGACAGCAGATGGTGGTATGACGCGATCTTCGTCTCCGGGATGGTCGCCGCCGCTCTCGGGCTCGGCCTGTACTTCGCCGCCCGCCGCGCCTACCTCGCCGAGCTCCATGACCGGGCGGAGCGGCTGGAACGCGAGCGGGACCAGCAAGCCGAACTCGCCGCGGCAGCCGAACGCGCCAGGATCGCCCGCGAAATGCACGACATCGTCGCCCACCACCTCACCGTCATGACCACCCTGGCCGAAGCGGCGGTCGCGGCGTCGGCAAGCTCGCCGGAAAAGGCCACCGACGTCATGCGCAGCGTGGCGGCCACCGGGCGCCGAGCCCTGGCCGACACCAGACGGCTCCTCGGCGTCCTGCGCGAGCGCGACCGCACCGGCGCCGGCAGCGCCGCGGACCTGCAGCCGGTACCCGATCTCGGCCAGCTCGACGTCCTGATCGAGCAGGTCCGGTCGGCAGGTCTTGACACCAGCCTGGAGCTGCGCGGGCAGGCACCGGACCTGCCCGCGGGCGTACAGCTCGCGGTGTACCGGCTGGTTCAGGAGGCCCTTACCAACACGCTCAAGCACGGCGGGGCAGGCGCCCGCGCTTCCGTGCGGCTGAGCTTCGTGCCCGGCGAGCTGCGCGTCGACGTCGACGACGACGGCGCGGGAAGCGCCGCTCCCGCGACGGCGGGAGTCGGCGGCGGCCTGCCCGGCATGCGCGAACGCATCCGCGCCTACGGCGGCGACGTGCAGGCAGGACCGCGCCAGCCCGCGGGCTGGGCCGTCTCGGCGCGGCTGCCGCTTGACGACGGGGGAACCACATGATCCGGGTACTGCTCGTCGACGATCAATCCCTGCTGCGCATGGGGTTCCGGCTGATCCTGGAGGCCGAGCCCGACATGGAGGTAGTCGGCGAGGCCGGGGACGGAGCATCCGGGGTCAGCATGGCCTCGGCCCTGCACCCCGACGTCGTGCTGATGGATGTCCGCATGCCGGGCATGGACGGAATCAAGGCGACGGCCTTGATCATCGCGGCCGGCCCGGCCAGCAAGGTCCTCATCCTGACCACGTTCGACCTGGACCAGTACGTCTTCGCCGGGCTCAAAGCCGGCGCCAGCGGCTTCATGCTCAAAGACGCGCCGCCTGCTGAACTGCTCGCCGCCATCCGCACCGTCGCCGACGGTGAAGCGGTCCTTGCCCCCACGGCCACCCGGCGGCTCATCGACCAGTTCGCTCCGCTGCTACCCGACCCGGACAGGCAGCAAGACCGCGACGCGGTGCTCAGCAAGCTCACCGACCGGGAACGAACCGTGTTCGCCGAACTCGCCGCCGGGCGATCCAACCGTGAGATCGCCACCGAGCTGCACCTGTCCGAAGGCACTGTCAAGATCCACGTCGGGCGGATACTGACCAAGCTCGGCCTCCGCGACCGTGTCCAGGCCGTCGTGCTGGCCTACGAATCCGGCCTCATCACGCCAGGAAGCTGACCCTCTCGCCAGCCGTCAGCGCAGGGCGCGACTCACCACGAGGTTTCCAGATATCTGGAAGCTGGGCGCGATTCGTTGACTTGCGGGCACGCGCCCACGCATCCTCGGTGACGAGGTAAACAACTGGGGCAACAGGCAGGGACGGATTTGGCGAGCATCCGCGAGCGGGCAGGTCAAGGACGGTACCCGATGACTGACAGCAGGGAAGCGGAGCGTCGTCCAGTGCGCGGTCCGCTGGGGCAGCGAAGCAGGCAGCGCTGGGCGATCGCCGGCGGTGCGGCGGTGTGCTGGCTGGTCCTGGAGTTCATGACCGGTTCCGTCGTGACCTCCACGATCCTGCTGGTTGTCATCGCCGGAATAGCCGTGGCTTGTGTGGCGGGCCTGCGGGCCATGGGCATCACGCAGGATCATCGCTGGCTGCTGCGGTTCGCCGCCCGGCCGTGGCGCGACGGGCGGGACGTGCTGCACATTGCCACCCGCCATCTGTCCGATGTGTTCGTCGTCACCCCGCATGGATCGGTGTTCGCGCCGGACCTTGTCGAACTGCGGATGAACCCCGATGACCTCGCCGCACTGCGTGGGTGGACGGAGCTCGAGGTGGTCAGCATCAGCGTGACCGAGGCTTACGAAGACCAGGTGGCCAAACTCGGGGCTCGCTTCATCGGGTCATGCCAGCCAGAGGTGTACATCGTCCCGGATGATTCGATCCCGCAGGGCCGCTACCGTCTCCAGCGGGGCCTCCCGATGAGCGACCGTTACTCACCTGACCCTTGGGACCTGCCGGACGGGCCGGACCTCGGCGATCGCCCGTTCGCGCATGTCGCCCAGGAATTCGCCGCTACCTCGGCGGATCCCGTCGCTGACCAGGGTCGGACGATCATGGACGGCATGGCCACCGTCATGGAGCAGATCCGCCCTGCGGTTCCTGTGCTGCGGCTGGTGACGGGCTCGTGGGTAACCGAAACCTCGATGTCCGGCGCGCGGGCCGGCCGCGGGCCGGTTGAGCTGGAGCTGCCCTATGCGCCCACGGTGTCCAGGGTGCACGCGAGGTTCACGTTTTCCGATGGCCAGTGGCGGGTCACCAACGAGGGAATGAACGGGCTGGCCGTCAACAGTGTCCCGGTCTCGGGCGACCAGCCGGTGACCGACGGAGACTCGATTCGCTGGGGGACACGTCCGGACGCGCCAGTGTCCCGGGTAGAGATCGGCTGAGGTCGCGCGGACTGCGGCTATTGTCTTTCCAGGCGTAGGTGAGACTTGGTCGGGCCGCGGGAGGATGCGGCTGTCGTTCGGGAGTGCTACTGGTGTTGGCAGGGCGACTGTTCCTGTGGTCAACGGCACGCGAGGAGTGGGTGAGCTGCCCGCCGGACGAGGTCACCTGGCTGGACCGGACCACGCTCAGCGACAACGAGGACCTCACCCTGCACCGCGCCCCGCGGTGCGCGGGTCTTCGTTACGTCGAGCACCGCTGGGAACTGTTCAGCCGTGACGTGAGCTATCAGGTTTACCTGGCGCCAGACACGGCGGGGGCACCACTGAGCGCCGACGCCGTCCGGCGCGCCGCTCGTCATGTCCTGCTGGCCGCCCGAGAGAGCTACGAGGCCCGGCCGGTAGTGCTCGAACGGGGCGTGTGGGCGGTCAGCATCGCTGACTGGGTGCTGCGGCTACGGCTCGACCTGCCGGCCGACGCCGACGTGGCCGCGGCCGCCCCGGGCGGCGGTCAGAAAACGGTCACGGTGGCCAATACGCTCGTGCGGCGGGCAGCGGCGGGCGCGACCAGGAAGGATGCGGTAGCGCGGGTACGCGGTTACTTCGAGCGCAACGCCACGGCGCGGCTGGCGATGGCCTATTACTACCAGGAGTTCATCCTCGGCTTTAGCCCGCCGCAGACAGTGCCGATGCTCGACGTGGTCATTGCCCTCAACCTGAGCGGTGAGGGCGCGGTATCCGATTACAAGAAGCTGCTTCAGGGCTTTATCTGGTCCGAACGAGGTCACGCGCGAGATCTCACCGGATTCCTGCTCGCGAACGGCCTGCTGACCCCGGCCGATCTGAATGAGGCAAGGCTGGTCGCCGAGCGGAATGAACGCGATGGCGTGTGCGAGACGGCTCGGCAGCGGCTCCGCTACCGCCCTAAGAGCAAATAGCGCTAATCCGGTTTTACCGGCTACCTGCTTGGGCGCGGCGTGGTGCAGTTAATGTGCGGGTTCACGTTAGCGTAGTTGAGCGGGCCAGCCAGGATCGTCACGGCGCCGGTACTGACGTTGCTGCAGTCAACGGGGCGTTTGTAATCGCCGCGCTGCCCAGCCGCGATAACGCCGATAACCAGCCAGACGACAAGCAATACCGATCCAATGTGCACCTGGACCTCCGTCAGCATCATCGTTTAAAAGCGGACGGCAGCACCTTGATTGCCATCCGCGAAGAAGCATACCCATAGGTGCCGCTAATGCCCTTTCCAGAAATCTGGAAGTAAACAGCGGAACTCGTCGATGCCCTGGGTTCGGACGATCTTCCCGGGCGGAAGCGCCCGCTCGCGTCAGAGGCGAACAACGCCAACCGCGAGAGCTTCGCCACGACATGCCCAAGTGGGTGCTGAAGATACGGCGCAGTGTTCGTTCCGAAACGCCGACCGCGCGTGTCACGTCACTGACCGTGACGCGGTCGAGGTGAGCGCGGGTGTAGTCGGTGACC
>JAWWPV010000527.1:0-3400 GCA_033854775.1 Trebonia sp. | reverse complement strand
CCGGCGCCAAGCCGTGACTGTAGCCGGTAAACGCTGACCTGCCGCGGATCGTCCGCGGTGAGAGGCTCCATCGGACTCCCGCCCCATCGCGCCGCCCCCGTGCGCGGGCCGACCCCCGCGCACGGCTAGCCTATCGACCCCCGTGCGCCCGCGGGACCGCGATCGCCGGCCAGGCTGGCGTTCTAGCGCCGGCGCGAAACGCCGCGGAAGCCAGGAATAGATTCCGATACGGTCCTGTTCCGTATCGATAGTGCGGCCCGGGTGCCGGTCCAGGCGTCACCCGCTCCGGCCGCGCGATCAGCTTCCAAGTCCTTGAAGGGGCTCATGGATACTCAGACGATTCAACGCAGGCGATGGGTCATCCTCGGCGTCGTGGTCGTGGGCCTGCTCGCCATCGTCATCGACAACACCGTTCTGAACGTCGCGCTGAAGACGATCGCCAGCCCGGCGGCCAAGGGCGGCATCGGCGCCAGCCAGTCCGAGCTGGAATGGGCGATCAACTCGTACACGCTCGTCTTCGCTGGCCTGCTGTTCACCTTCGGCGTGCTTGGCGACCGTCTCGGCCGCAAGCGCGTGCTCATGGTCGGCCTCGCGCTGTTCGGCATCGGCTCGCTCCTTTCGTCCTACTCGCACTCACCTGACCAGCTGATCGCGGCCCGCGCGGTGATGGGCCTGGGCGGCGCGGCCGTGATGCCGCAGACCCTGTCGATCATCTCCAACGTCTTCGAGCCGCAGGAGCGGGCCAAGGCCATCGGCATCTGGACCGCCGCCGTCGGCATCGGCGTGGCGATCGGCCCGGTACTCGGCGGCCTGCTGCTCTCGCACTTCTGGTGGGGCTCGGTCTTCCTGATCAACGTCCCGGTGACGGCTGCCGGCGCTATCGCCGCGCTCATCCTCGTGCCTGAATCCCGCAACCCCGCGCCCGGCAGGATCGACTACGTCGGCGTGCTCGCCTCCATCCTCGGCCTTGTGCTGGTTGTGTTCGGGGTCGTGCAGGGCGGCGACGGCGTGTCGTGGGTGAGCGCTGGCGTCCTCGGCCCGCTGCTCGGCGGACTCGTCGTGCTCGCGCTCTTCGCCTGGTACGAGAGCCGGATTGCGCACCCGTCGCTCGACGTGCGGCTGTTCAAGGACCGGCAGCTTTCCGCCTCGGTCGGGTCGATCGCGCTGCTGTTCTTCGGCATGGGCGGCGTGTACTTCTTCACCAGCTTCTACCTGCAGAACGTCCGCGGCTTTAGCCCGCTCGACGCCGGCCTGCTCGTGGTCCCGTTCGCGGTCGGCCAGTTCGTGATGTCGCCGCGCAGCGCCTCGCTGGTGAACCGGTACGGGGCCAGGGCGGTCGGCATCGCGGGCATGCTCGCCAACGCGCTGGCGATCGGCGGCTGGGCGCTCGTAGGCACGCACTCGCCGATCTGGATCGTCGCGGTGCTGTTCTTCGTCCAGGGCACCGGGCTCGGCGTCGCCGTCCCGGCCGCGACCTTCGGCGTGATGCAGGCACTGCCGCGCGAGAAGGCAGGCGCCGGGTCCGCACTGACCAACACCGCACGTCAGGTCGCGGTCGCGCTCAGCGTGGCCGTGCTCGGCTCCATCCTCGCGAACGCATATCACGCCTCGCTGTCGCCGACGCTGTCGACGCTCCCCGCGGCGGCGCGGAACGCGGCGGGCGGGTCCATCACCGCCACCCAGGCGGTGGCGGCACAACTGGGCCACTCCGGGCAGTTCCTGCTGGCCCCCGCCAACCTGGCGTTCGTAGACGCCATGCGGATCACTACCGCCATTGCCGCGGCGATCGCCATCATCGGCGGATTCGCGGTGCTTCGCTGGATGCCGGGCCGCCCGCGGCCTAACATCGAAGAACTGGTCGCCGCCGAGGTGGCGGCAGCCGAGCGTGAGCTCGAGGCAGGCAACCTGCCGGAGCGTCCCGAGCTATCGGAGCGGTAAGTCAACGGCAAGGCCGGCGAACCGCGGGATACTTCCGCGGAGGAGGGGTCCACATTATGCGCACTCATGACAGCCAGGTCGACCCCGCCACCGTGCCCGTCCCGGCCGCGCCGGCGCCGAACGTTCGCGTCGCGCCGGCCGCCAGCCACGGCAGGAAGCCTGCGGCACCAGTCCCGGACGGCGCCTGGTGCGCCGACGACATCCAGGGCGCGGGCCGCGCTCAGGACAGGCTCACTCCAGACACGGGCACTCCGGACACGGGGGAAGCCCCGGACGCCGCCCGGCGCCCGGGGCGGCCACGCAGCGAGCGGGCCGAGCAGGCGATCATCGAGGCGACGATCGAGGCGCTCGGCGAGCGCGGCATAGACGGCGTGCACTGCGAGGACGTCGCGGCGCGGGCCGGCGTTGGCAAGGCGACGCTCTACCGCCGCTGGGGCGGCAAGGAGGACCTGCTCATCGCCGCGTTCGCGGCGATGAAGCACCCGCTGCCTGAGCCGCGCGGCGAGTCGGTGCGCGAGGACCTGATCACCCTGCTCAGCGTGATCGCCGCCGACGCCGACGACCCGCGCTTCGCACAGCAGTACGCGCTGCTGCACGGCGCGGGCGAGCAGTACCCGCGGCTCGTCGCCCGCTACCGGGAGCAGGTCGTCGAGCCGAGGCGCGAGCTGGTGCGCTCCGTGCTGCGCCGCGGCATCGAGACGGGGGAGCTCCGCCCCGGCATCGACGTCGAGGTCGCGATGCTCATGCTCACCGGCGCCGTCATGGCCAGGGGCAAGCACGACCCGACACCCGCCGCCCCCGGCTTCGTGGACCGCGCGGTCGACGAGCTGCTACGCGGGATCGCGGTGGATCGCGCCGGCTGACCTGGCGTCCCCGCCGGCTGACCTGGTGTCCCCGCCGCCCGGTCTGCGCGCGCGGCCTGGCCCGGTCATTCGCCGGGCGGACGGCGCCTCCTGGTTGTCCCGTAGGCGCTGACTAGCCGGGCAACCAGCGTGGCCAGGAAGACCTGTCCGGACATGGCCTCGAGAACCGCGAGCGCGCGGCCGAGGCCGCCCGCGGCGGTAAAGTCGCCGTACCCCAGGGTGGTCAGCGTGGTGAAGCTGAAGTACTGCACCGTCTCGGTGTTCACTGGCTGGCCGTCCGCGAAGAACGGCCCTGACACGAGGAACCCGAGCGCCCCGTAGAACGAAGCGAACATCAGCCCGATGAGCAGGTAACTGCTCAGCGCCCCGTAGATGCTCTGCGCTGTCACCTGCTCCAGGCGGAGCACGCGGCCGATGATGATCACCACCGTCAGCAGCAGCACCAGGCCGTTCCAGATGTCGGCGACTCCCTCGGCGGGCTTGTTTCCCGACGTCGCGCCGACGCCGGCCGCGACCGCGGTCGTCAGCAGGGCGCCGGCGGCCAGCCAGGCGGCCCGCGGCCAGGGCCGGGTGTGGCGCACGGCGAGCAGCGCGACGGC
>JAWWPV010000526.1:0-2982 GCA_033854775.1 Trebonia sp. | reverse complement strand
GAGCGGCGAAGTTCGGGGAAGGCCGCCTCCTGTGCCTCGGGGGGAAGGTGCGGCAGCTCCCACTCGATGGTGAAGTCGGCCAGGTTCTGGTACCACCACAGCACCGATTCCCAGATGCCGTCCTCCTCGGCGTCGGCCATGGTCGGCGTGCAGTGCACTAGCGTGTAGGACGCGATCTTGTTCTGCGTGACGTTGGTCAGCGGCTCGGGGTTGCGTGCCGCCTCGCGGTACTGGTCGACCTGCTTCTTTAGCTCCTCAAGGGGCTTGAGGGTGGTGAAGGACAGCAGGCCGAGCCCGTACTTGCCGGCCAGGGCGGCGCTGTCGTTGCTGTTGGCCGCCATCCAGCACGGCGGGTGGGGATCCTGGTAGGGCCGCGGGGTGACCATCCGCCGGGGGAAGTCCAGGTACTTGCCGTGGAACTCGAAGTACTCGTTGTCCCACATCTGGACGATCGCCTCGATGGCTTCTTTCCACTGGCCGCGGCTCTCCTGCCGGTCGACGCCGAAGGCGGTCTGCTCCATCGGGGTCGACCGGCCGGTGCCCCACTCGACGCGGCCCTTGGACAGGATGTCCGTCGTCGCGACCTTCTCGGCGACGCGCATCGGCGGCGTGAACGGGTGCGGTGTCAGCGTCACGCCGAAGCCGAGCCGTATCTGCTCGGTTACCTGGGACAGCGCGCCCAGCAGGACCTCGGGGGCCGGGGAGTGCGAGCGCCCCTCGCGGAAGTGGTGCTCGACGTGCCAGGTGGTGTGGAAGCCGATCCGGTCGGCCAGCTTGATCTGCTCGATCGCCTCCCGGTAGGCGGCCTGCTCGACGGCCCGCTGACCGTACGGATGCTTGCCAGGCCAGGGCTTGGGCGCGTCGATTTCGTACAGCAGGTCCAGCTCCATGACGACTCCTTGGAATGGGATCTGAATCGCGTCCGGCGACGCTGCGCGTAGGGCGGGGCGCCGCGGAGGCTTGCCGGGCAACTGCTCAATATCTGAATCCTTTTTGCATGTCCAAGTCAAGTTTTGCTTTACCAAAACAAACTCGGTGTGTTTTGATACGGATCAGAGGCAGGGCGGCCGCTCTGTCCGGTTCCTCCGGGCGCGCTGACCAGCGGACTTCCTGGCGACGGCGCGCAGCTACGGCAGCCTCAGGTGCCTCGACGGCAATCCATCAGCACGCACTGCAGCGGCAGAAGGGATGTCACAGTGAACGAATCGACAAAGAACAGAAAGCTTCGGCAGCGAACGGTCGGGCGCGATCCGGGAGGCCATGCGCTCGTCCGTGACCAGCCGCGCGGAGCGGCGTCATGACGGCGGCAAGCACCGCCCAGAACCGGGGTCTAGGCGGCATCGGCGGCCCAGAGGAGCTGCTCAGGGAGCTGACGCTCGACGGGGTGGTGGTCCTGGCCTCGGCGGCGCCCGGCGACCTCGCCGCCACGGTGCGGATGCTTTGCCTGGACAAGGGCTGGGCCGTGGTTGACGCCGACACGCCCGACCGGGCGTCGTGGGCGGCGGGTGCCCGCAAGACGTCGCTTGTCGTTGTCGTCGGTACCGACCCAGGGTTCGTGCTCAAGACCGTGGCCGCCGTGCGCCGGTCGACCGCATCGTCGCTGGCGGTGTTCGCCCAGCTGTCCGGCAGCGACCGCAAGGCCGTCCTGACCGCGGGCGCCGACCTCGTCCTGGCCCCGGCCCTCGACGCGGAAGAGCTCGGCGATCACCTCCAGGCGCTGTTGCGCCATTCCGCGGATACCTGGGAACCGCAGGTCCGCTACCTGACCTCGTCGAGCCTTGTCATCGACCTGTGGGCCCGTGAGTGCCAGCTCGATGACCGCGAGGTCCGCCTCTCCCGCACCGAGTACGAGCTGCTCATCTTCCTCATGCGCCATCCGCGCCAGGTCATCACGATCGAGAAGATCATCCAGCGGGTCTGGTCTTCCCGCGCTTACCACCACCAGATCAACGCCGCACGGATCGCGATCTCGCGGCTGCGCACCAAGCTCACGGCCGCGCCGGCCGGCCGCGAGCTCATCCAGTCGGTGCGCGGAATCGGGTACAAGTTCGACGGGCCCGTCCTCGAGATCGGCGACGGCGCCAGCGGCGTTCACGAATCAGAGCTTGGCAGCCTGCGGCTGTCCACCATGGTTCTCGATGTCGCCGCCGCGCTGCAGCAGCGGTCCTTCGCCGCCGCCGCCCAGTACACCATCGACACGATCGTGTCCGCCACGGGAGGCAGCGCGGGGGCGATTTTCTACCTGGCAGGCGGCCGCATCCACCTGCTCGTCGAGCGGGGTAACCCCGCGAGGTTCCGCGAGCTGATGCGCGAGGGCGTCCCGGTGCGCGGTCGCACGGAAGTCCACTCGCTTGACCTGCGCCAGGCCACGCAGATCGAAGACATAACCCCGCTGGCGCGGCGCTCAGAGACGGTACGGGCGATGTCGATGCAAGGCTTCCACAGCTATCTCTACGTTCCGCTGATCACGGGCGGACGGAAGTGGGGCGGCCTGCGGCTGGCCAGCCGGGCCACCCGCCCGTTCGACCCGCTGGTGACCACATTCTGCTCGGCGGTTGGCGCGATGCTTTCGATGAAGCTGCGCAACCCGGAGATCGCGCTGGCCGAACAGGTCCGGGCGGAGCCGCTCAGGATCGCGGTGGGTGCCCGATGACGGCCGCCGCTTTTGACGTCAGCGGCCTGGTGGCCGTCGTGACGGGGGCCGGAAGCGGAATCGGCCGGGGCACCGCGATTCACCTGGCGGCAGCCGGCGCGACCGTCGTGTGCGCGGACATCGACGCGGCCTCGGCGGCGGCGACCGCGGAGGCGGCGGGCGCCGGCAGCTACCCGGTGCCGACCGACGTCACGCAGCGGGGATGCGTCGAACGGCTGGTTAACGGCGTCATCGAGCGGCACGGCCGGGTTGACGCGATGTGCAACATCGCCGGGATCATCACCGAGTCGCCCTTGCTCGAGCTGTCGGAGGGCGAGTTCGACCGGATG
>JAWWPV010000525.1:0-3589 GCA_033854775.1 Trebonia sp. | reverse complement strand
GCGGCTGCCTCCCCGGGGGGACGACCATCTCCCCGGGGAACGCCCCAGGGCCCCCGGGTGTAAAGATCATCTCGATCCGACAAACAAGACATTGCGGGAAGGTTGCGGTCTGGGTCTTGTCAGGGGCTCACCGGTGAGGCAGTCTCGACTGAAAGCGGCTTCCCACTCGGAGGTGCCAATGTCGCTGACGCATACCCCCGCTACTCACAAAAGCCTCATCGCGCGCATCCCGTTCGTAACGGGGCGCGAGTTGTCAGAGTGGTTCAACCACCTGGAATCCGGCCCGGCCTTCCTGCGTCGTGACGAGCGCGCTAACTGGCTCGCCGACGAACATGGCATCTGCGACCGCTACGCCACCGCCATCGTTCGCGAGTACGAAATCCGCCGCCGTCTCAGGCTCTTTGGCGCTTAGCCATTCCGTAAGCATAGAAAGCGCCCCCGCACTTTCCATTTGCAACTGCACTTGCAAGCGCAGATGCACAGTCGCCGCGGTCCTTAGCCCCCGATTCATTAGCGTGCCCCCGGTCGGGTTCGAACCGACACCATGGCCCTTTTAGGGGGCCAGCCTCTGCCCTTGGGCTACGGGGGCGGACCAATAATACCCTGAAATTCCTTTCTGCCCGCTTAGTAAGGCTCGGACAAAATCTTCCAGTTTTGCTCCCAATTTGGGTGATATTCAAAATTGGGTCACGCGTGGCGCGTGGTGAGCAGAAGGTCGAATTTGTTCAGGTGAGGCCCGCCGCTGCGCGGGCGCGGCGGAAGATCGCGTCGGTCATGTCTTCTGTGACCCGGCCGGTGAACGTGTTCTGCTGGCTCGGGTGGTAGCAGCCGAGCAGCAGCAGGGGCGCGCCGCCTGGCCCGGTCACGTGCGCCTCCGCCCCGTGGCCGAACGCGGGACGGGGCCGTGGCACCTCGTAGCCGCTTTCCGCGAGTACCGGCCACAGCGCCTGCCAGGCGAAGCCGCCGAGGCAGACGATCACCTTCAGGGTGGCGGCGACCAGACGGAACTCGGCGGCGAGCCACGGCGCGCAGGTGTCGCGCTCGCCCGGGGTCGGCTTGTTCTCCGGCGGCGCGCAGCGCACCGCGGCGACCATGCGCGCGCCGATCAGCCGCTGGCCGTCCCCGGCGGCCACGCTCGTCTGCTTGCTGGCCAGGCCGCAGCGGTACAGCGAGGCGAACAGGAAGTCGCCGCTCCGGTCGCCGGTGAAGATCCGGCCGGTGCGGTTGCCCCCGTGCGCGGCTGGCGCGAGGCCGAGGATGAGGATGGCGGGCGCCGGATCGCCCCAGCCGTACACGGGGCGCCCCCAGTACGGCTCGTTCACGAAGGACTTGCGGCGGACGGCCGCGACCTCTTCCCGCCACGTCACCAGGCGCGGGCAAGCCCGGCACACCGACTGCCGCGCGGTCAGCTCGGCAAGATCCGCTGCGCTAGCGGCGAGCGCGGTGACCTCGGCCGCACTGCCCGCCGCAGGCGTCGTTTCAGTCGCCGGATCCTCCGGCCATCCCGTCCCCGGCGCGACCGGCCCCGTCTCGTCCATGAAGATCAATTACCCGTCTAGACCGATGGTTGTGGCAGCGATCCGGTTATAGCCGGCCCGGCGCCACAACCATCCGGGGGCTTCGCGCCGGCTAGGCGGCCGTGGGCACCAGCGACCAGGCGATGCCGTCGAGGATGTCGTGCTCGCTGACGAGCACTTCGGCGAAGCCGAATCTGGTCATGATGCGGTCGAGGATGAGCGCGCCCGCGCCGATCACGTCGACCCGGCCCGGGTGCATGACGGGGATGGCCGCCCGTTCCGCCCGCGTCATCGCCAGCAGGCCGACCGCAATCTCGTGAACCCGCGCGGCGGAGACCCGCGAATGGTGGATGCGGGCTGAGTCGTACTCTTCGAGGCCGAGGGCGATCGCGGCGACCGTGGTGACCGACCCCGCGAGGCCGACGAGCGTCCTCGCTTTCTCTACCGGCACGGCCGCAGCCTGATCGAGCCCAGCGTCGATGTCCTTGACGGTGTTCGCGATCTCCGCCTGAGCGGGCGGGTCGCCGTGTAGGTGCCGCTCGGTCAGGCGGACGCAGCCTATGTTCACCGAGCGGCCCTGCACCCGGCCACGGGATACCTGGCCACGGGCGTCCGCTTCGTCGGTCCCGCCGAGCACGAACTCGGTGGACCCACCACCGATGTCGGTCACCAGGTACGGAGGCAGGCACTCGCCAGCGAGCGCGGTGCCGGCCAGCTCTCTGGTCGCGCCCGTGAACGACAGCGCGGCTTCCTCGTCGCCGGTGATCACCTCCGGCGGGACGCCGAGAATGTCACGGACGCGGTCGGTGAACTCCTGTGAGTTGGCCGCGTCCCTGGTGGCGCTGGTCGCGACCATCCTGACGGCCGCGGGCTTCGCGTCGGCGATCAGCCCCGCGTACTCCCTGAGCGCGGACATGGTCCGGTCGAGGGCGGCCGCAGAAAGCCGCCCGGTCCGGTCCACGCCCTCGCCGAGCCGGACGATGCGCATCTCACGGGTGACGTCCGTCAGCGGCGCGGGAGACGGGTGAGCGGGGCCGGTGGCACCACGCACCCGTTCGGACTGATCTGACTCTTTATTAAGGTCTGCGATCAGCAACCGGATGGAATTCGTCCCGCAGTCGATGGCGGCGACCCGCATGGTCACGTGGGCTCCTCGCAGCAGCTGGTGACGCAGGGACCGCGCGACCACCACTCGCCCGCCGCGTCGAGTGCCTCACGGCCGAGCGGGTTAGTGCCGGGCGCGGCGAGCTCCTGCGCGGCGAGGGCGTGCAGGCACTTGACCCGGTCCGGCATGCCGCCCGCCGACTGGGTCCCAGGTGGCAGTGGCTCAAGTCCCGCCGCCGCCGCCACGGCGTCCCTGCGCGCGAGGTAGTCGCGGTGCGCGCTTGTGTACGCGGCCCGCAGCTGGCTATCGGCGGCGAGCCTGGCGGTCATCTCGCGCATCAGCCCGGCCGCCTCCAGGCCGCTGATCGCCGCGGCGGCCCGCGGGCAGGTCAGGTAGTACAGCGTCGGGAACGGGGTGCCGTCGGGCAGCCGGGGCGCCGTCTCCACGACGTCGGGCAGCCCGCACGGGCAGCGGTGCGCGACTGCCCGCAGGCCGCGCGGGGTACGGCCAAGCTGCGCGGCGACAACCGCCGCATCCTCAGGCAGGGTCATTTCGGAGTTGGGGCGTCGGCCTTCTGCACCGAGTCCCAGAGCTTGGCGTACCAGGGATCGGCCACGGCCTGCGGCTTGGCGACGGACGCCTTCGCCTGCTGACCGGAGACGACCTGATAGCACTGCTCCTGCGGGAAGCACATGTGCAGCTGATCACGCGCTTCCTGCTCGATGTACCAGGTCTGCGACAGTTGGACGTTCTCCCCTTGCAGGGCCTTGACCTGCTCGGATATGGCCTGCTGCTGGGCGAGCAGCTGGTCGATCTGCTGCCGCTGCGCGATGTACTCGCGGACCGGGTAAGCCAGGCTCAGCGCAATCGAGCAGATCACCCCGGCGAGCAGCGCGGCTCGCCCGGTCAGCTTGGTAGACCGCGCGACCGCCGCCATGGCGGCGGACTGCGCGGGTGACGGCTGGGC
>JAWWPV010000524.1:0-4769 GCA_033854775.1 Trebonia sp. | reverse complement strand
CTCAGTGCTGGCGGATCGCGGGCGCGGTGGCCGTCGCCGTTCCCGTCGCCTCCTACCTGGCGAACCTGGCCCCGTGGTGGTACTGGGTTCACCCGGCCTGGTGGCTGTACGGGATGACGATCGCCTGGACGCTGGTGATGGCGGCGGCCGCGCTCGCCGGGCCATGGCGGCGGGACGCGCTCGGCCCGTTCGGGGCGATCTGCGCGGCCACCCTGCTGCTGCTCGCCGTGGACGTGACGGCCGGCTCGCGGCTGCAGCTCGATGCCCCCTTCGGGATATCCCTCCTGGTCAGCGGCCGGTTCTACGGCATCGGCAACGACGCGCTCGGTGTCTACTGCGTCGCCGCCCTCGTCGCCGCCGCGTGGCTCGCGGGCATCGTGAGTAAGCGCCAGCCCGTCCTGGTGGTGGGGGCCGTTGGGCTGCTTGCCGTGGTCGCATCCGGGTGGCCGGGGTTCGGGGCGAAGGTGGGCGGGACGATCGCGCTCGTCCCCTGCCTGCTGCTGCTCGCCGCCTGGCTGGCCGGGGTGCGGGCGGGCGGGCGGTGGGCGGTTCCCGTCGCGGTCAGCGGGCTGGTCGTGTTCCTCGCGTTCGCCTTGGCCAGCTACCTCCTCCCGGGGGCCGGCGTGTCCGACATGGGGACGTTCGCCGGCAACCTGCTGCACGGCCGGGCCGGTGACCTGCTCCAGCGGAAGGTCAGCGCCAACGTGGGATCTCTCACGCTGAACGTCTTCGGCTGGCTGATTCCCGTCGCGGCGCTGCTGGCCGGCGCCGCGCTGTGGCGGCCCGCCGCCCTGCGGCTGCGGACCCTCGCGGTCGCGTTCGCGGCCCTTCCCCTCCTGCGCGTGCTGGCCTGGCTCACCTGGCTGGTCCTGGTGATCGGATGGTTCGCAGACGACTCGGGGGTCATCGTGCCCGCCGCCGCGCTCCCGTTCGCGGTGCCGCTGACGATCGCCATGGCCGCCTCGGTGAACCCGACCGGGCGCAGTTTCCGCAGCGCTCGTTAGGGCAGGATATTTTGGTATAGCCTTCGCCGGGCCATCCGTCGCGGGCAGACCCCCGAGTTAGAGGACGCCGGAGTGCAATATCAGCTTTCGCGTGTCGTCATAGGCCCGGCTCTGTACGCGCTCGGCCGACCCAGGGTGACGGGGCTCGAGTACGTTCCCGCCAGTGGTCCGGCGATCCTCGCGTCCAACCACCAGTCGTTCATCGACTCGATGTACCTGCCGCTGATGATCCCCCGGCCGGTGGTGTTCCCCGCCAAGGCGGAGTACTTCTCGGCGAAGGGGCCACTCGGCCGGCTCTGGGCCGCCTACCTGCGCTCCACCAACCAGCTTGAGATCAACCGGAGCGATTCGAAGTCCGCGCAGGCCACGCTTGAGGCGGCCGCCGGGATCCTGCGGGCGGGCGACCTGTTCGGGTTCTACCCGGAGGGCACGAGGTCGCCCGACGGACGGCTCTACCGTGGCCGGGCGGGACTCGGCTGGCTTGCGCTGAACACGGGCGCCCCCGTCATCCCCGTGGCCATGCTCGGCACCAGGAAGATGCTGCCGCCCGGTGCGCCGCTGCCCCGCCCGACCAAGGTCGAGATCAAGATCGGCAAGCCACTTGAGTTCGGCCACCTGGCGGGCGACCCGCCCGCGAAAGCTCGACGCACGATCGCCGACGAGGTGATGCACGCGATCGCGGACCTCTCCGGCCAGGAGTACGTCCACGAGTACGCGTCCGACGTCAAGGCCCGCCTCGGCGGCTAGCCGCTTTCCCCGTCGTCGTTGCCGATAGCGATGATCGGGCCGGTGGCGGCCGGGTTCCACACGTACATCGGCCCGGTGCTGGAAATGTGCCACGGGGTGTCGTCGATGGGGGGCGCGGTGGCGAAGTCGGCGGGTGACTCCTCCCACGGGGCGAGTGGCTGCTCGGCCGACTCCAGCGCGGGCTGCGCGGGAAGCATCATCGGGGGCGACGCCGGGCTTCTTGGCGGCGTGGCGGGCTGCCAGGGCGGGTTCCCCGCTGGACGCTGCCGGCGGTAGGCACCGCCGTGCTTCCCGAGGGTCGCGGGTGCCTGGGATGAGCCGCTCACTCCGGAAGCGGGCAGTGCGGGACTGCTTGGCCAGATGACGACGCGCGCGGGGACCGGCGCGGTATGCGTGGCCTGCTGTCCCCTGGCGTGGCGGGCCCGGCCGGCGAAACGGGCCGGCTTGGCCGCCCGCGCGTCGTCGCCGGACTTAGCGCCGCGCGCGCGGCGGCGGAGCCTGGTCAGCGTGATCGCGGCGACCAGGCACGCGATCAGCACGGCAGCGGCGACCGCGAGGTCGACCACGAGCGAGCGGAGCAGGCGGCCGGGATCGGACTGGCCGGCTGCCGCCGGGTGAGTGGTCCCCGGGCTGGCTGGCGCCACGGCGGGCGCGGTGGCTTGCGCGGTGGCAGGCGCCGGTGCCGGGTGAGCAACCGCGATGGCGGCGGCAGAGGTAAGTGCCGCTTCGGCGTCGAGTTCGCCGTGCCCCCACCCGGCCGCGACCGAATGACTAGCGCCACCGGGCGGCGGGGTCACGCCGTGCTCAAGTGCCCGCGTGACCTCCGCCACGGTCAGCCACGGGTAGCGGGAGCGGATCAGGGCCGTGACGCCCGCGGTCAGCGCGGCGGACATGTCGGAGGAAGCCAGCGGCTCGTACCCGCCGTCAGGTGCGGCGGCCATCAGGCCCGCCGCGGGATCGGCCGTCATGCCGCCGGAGATCGCCTTGCCCGGCGTGGTGCCCGAACCAGGTGCGGCCAGCGCGACGTAGGAGCCCGTGTTCGTGAACAGCGCGAGCTGACCGGTCCGCGAGGTCGCGCCCACGGCGATGACCCCCGGGTAGGCGGCCGGGTAGTTGACCGAGTCGGTGGCGGTGCCGTTGTCGCCGGCCGGCGCGACGAGGATGACGTTATGCGCGAGCGCGAAGCTGACGGCCGCCCGCTCGGCCGCGCTGCCACCTGCCGCGGGATCCCCGGAGGGTGCCGCTCCCAGCGTGCCAGGGTCAAGTGGGAGCGCGATGACGGTAGCGCCGTGGCCGACCGCGTACCTGATGCCTGCCGCGATGGCAGCGGGCAGGTTCCGCGTGATCGCCGCGGCTGAGTTCAGCGGGTCGTTGTACTCCAGGGTCACCTGAACCGACAGGATCCTGGCACCAGGGGCGACCCCGGTAATGCCCTCGGTGCCGCCGGAGCCGTGCCCGTGCCCGGCGATGAGGCTGGCGACCGCCGTGCCCTCGGCACCCCAGTACGAGCCGCCAGGCTCGCGTCCGGTCTTGCTGAAGTTGGGTCCCTCGGTCACGGTCCCGGTCAGGTCCGGGTGCTTGGCGTCGACTCCGGTGGAGAGCACCGCGACCGTCACGCCCTTGCCCGCCTCGGGTGCCGCCCGCAACGCGGCGGGGACATGCAGGGCGGCGAGCCACCACTGGTCGGCGCGGGTGACGGCCTGGGGCGCCGCGGCGGCGGGCAGCGCGGCAGCCGTCGCGGCGGCAGACGCTGCCAGGACTGGCAGCAGGCCCCGCAGCAGACGAGCCACGTGGGTCACGCGTACTCCAGATCGGACCAAAAGGGGAAACTCGCGCATGTGCCTACATGCTGAAATTCGTCCCTAATGTTGCCATGCAGTCATGCGACAATGGAACGTGCCGTCCGCTAACTATTTCATGACGTTAGCGCCGCTGGGGGCGCATTGTGGCACTTAGGTAACGACGAGCGTCATTCTTGTTCCCGGCCGGAGGCCGTAACGTCGCGCCGCGTTACCGCCGGCCACGGCGATGGCGACCCAGTCGCCGCCGTCCCGGTAGCAGAGCGGCTCACCTGGCGCGACCTCACCAAAGGTCGTGACGAACGGCACGGCGATCTCGCCGCCGTCCCACGCCAGCGTGACAGTCTTCCCTGGGGTCAGCCCGGCCCGCGGTGCGTCGGCACCGGGCAGGGAGAGTTGAACGTTGCCGAACCCGTCCACGGTGACCACCTCAACCCGCGCCCCGCCGGCGGTTATCTGGCACTCTGGCGGCGGCAGCGTGACGAGGCTGGTCACCTCGACCGGATCACCCGCCTCGTCGAGTGGCAGTCCGGATGCCAGTCGCGCCGCGACCGGCATGAAGATGTCGCGGCCGTGGAACGTGGCCGCCGTGGTCTCCCGCCACAGCGTCCTGTTGGTCAGGGAGACGGCGCGCACCGCGCCGCCGGCCGCCGCCACGGCGACGGACAGCAGGCCGTTGTCCGGGCCGACGAAGAGCGAGCCGCCGGCCGCCACGGCGACGCCCCGCCGCGCCGTTCCCACACCCGGGTCCACGACCGCGACATGCACGGCAGCCGGAAAGTACGGGACGGCCTGGGCGAGGACCGTGGCGCCGCGCCGGATGTCGCCAAGCGGGATCAGATGTGTTATGTCAGTAATGCGGAGATCTGGAGCGATCTGGGAGGCCACCGCGTGGCAAACCGCCACGAATGCGTCTTCTAGCCCGTAGTCGGTCAAGAAAGTGAGACAGTGAAACTGGGCCATGCAACGGAGCTTAGAGCGCCCGTAGCTCTTCGTCTCGCGAGGCGGGTCCGATATGATGGCGCTTTTTGCCATCGGACCCGCGTCGCGAGACAGCGGGGGGTACGGGGGGTCGCCCCCCCCGGGAGATAACTGAGGGAGGGCGGATGCCGGCATTGTCCGAGCGTGACATGCGCGTTCTCGCCTTCGAGCGCGGGACCTGGCGCACGCCCGGCGCTAAGGAGCAGGCCATCGCCGAGGTGCTCGGCGTCACTGCGAC